>NZ_JARESU010000199.1:0-11400 GCF_046027075.1 Paraburkholderia sp. RL18-085-BIA-A
GTTAAGAGGTGGCCCCGTTATTTCGGACAGCTCGCGGGGATTTTAAGTGAAACGCGCCGGGTGTCAGGCTGCAGTTTTGCTCACTGAGCAGGAATCGAATAGCGTTTCGCGGGAGATTCGTCAGTAATACGCAGTGCATGGGTGCAATTACGTGAAAACGCGAACGCTGTTTGCAGAAACATGACGTATGGGGGTGTCCTGCAAGCCAATGTAAACCTATCATCCAATCAGCAAGTTTCAAATGGAGCATGACGTCGGGCTGCTATACAGATTGAACCGCGCGTCGTTCAGGAGATCAACGAATCTCTATCCGCGTAGACGGAGAATCGCGCACTAACCCCATGAGCGGAGGAATATCAAATGTCCGCGATAGAATCTGTCTACCACGAGAGCCGCGTTTTCCCGCCAACGGCCGAAGCGTCGACCAATGCCGCGATCTCCGGCATGGACGCGTACAAGGCGTTGACCGCCGAAGCCGAGCGCGACTACGAAGGCTTCTGGGCACGTCTTGCGCGCGAAACGCTCTCGTGGCACAAGCCATTCACCAAAATGCTCGACGAATCCGATGCACCGTTCTACAAGTGGTTCGAGGACGGCGAACTCAACGCGTCGTACAACTGTCTCGATCGACACGTCGAAGCCGGCAACGGCGCGCGCGACGCGATCATCTTCGAAGCCGACGACGGCACCGTCACCAACATCACCTATCAGGACCTGCTGCAGCGCGTGTGCCGCTTCGCCAATGCGCTGAAGAAGCGCGGCGTGAAGAAGGGCGATCGCGTGGTGATCTATCTGCCGATGTCGGTGGAAGGGGTCGTCGCGATGCAGGCTTGCGCGCGAATTGGCGCCACGCACTCGGTCGTGTTCGGCGGGTTCTCGTCGAAGTCGCTGAACGAGCGGCTCGTCGACGTGGGCGCGGTCGCGCTCATCACCGCCGACGAGCAGATGCGCGGCGGCAAGGCGCTGCCGCTCAAGAGCATCGCGGACGAAGCGCTCGCCGCCGGCGGCTGCGAGGCGGTGAAGCACGTGATCGTGTATCGACGCACGGGCGGCAAGGTCGCGTGGAGCGAAGGCCGCGACCTGTGGATGCATGAGCTCGTCGAGAACGAAGCCGATACCTGCGAGCCCGAATGGGTCAGCGCGGAACATCCGCTTTTCATTCTCTATACGTCGGGTTCGACCGGCACGCCGAAGGGCGTGCAGCACAGCACGGGCGGGCTGCTGCTGTGGGCCGCGCAGACCATGAAGTGGACCTTCGACGCAAAGCCGTCCGACATCTTCTGGTGCACCGCTGACATCGGCTGGATCACGGGACACAGCTACATCACGTACGGCCCGCCCGCGATCGGTGCCACGCAGGTCATGTTCGAAGGCGTGCCGACCTATCCGAACGCCGGGCGCTTCTGGGAGATGATCGCCAAGCACAAGGTTACCATCTTCTACACGGCGCCGACTGCGATCCGCTCGCTCATCAAGGCATCGGAAACGGATGCGAAAGTGCATCCGAAGAGCTACGACTTGTCGACGCTCCGCATCCTCGGCACGGTCGGCGAGCCGATCAATCCGGAAACATGGATGTGGTATCACGAGAACGTCGGCGGCGGGCGGTGTCCGATTGTCGATACGTGGTGGCAGACCGAAACCGGCGGCCACATGATCGCGCCGCTACCGGGCGCGACGCCGCTGGTGCCGGGTTCGTGCACGCTGCCGTTGCCCGGCATCATGGCGGCGATCGTCGATGAAACCGGACAGGACATGCCGAACGGGCAGGGCGGAATTCTCGTTATGAAGCGTCCATCGCCGTCGATGCTGCGCAACGTCTGGGGCGACCCGGATCGCTACAAGAAGAACTACTTTCCCGAGGAACTCGGCGGCAAGCTCTATCTCGCGGGCGATGGCGCGGTGCGCGACAAGGACACCGGCTACTTCACGATCACGGGCCGTATCGACGACGTGCTGAACGTATCGGGCCACCGGCTCGGCACGATGGAAATCGAGTCGGCGCTGGTGGCAAATCCGATAGTTGCCGAGGCCGCCGTCGTCAGCCGTCCGGACGATATGACGGGTGAAGCCGTCGTTGCGTTCGTCGTGCTGAAGCGCTCGCGTCCGGAAGGCGAAGAAGCGACCAGGATCGCGAATGAACTGCGTGCATGGGTGGGCAAGGAGATCGGCCCGATCGCCAAGCCGAAGGAAATCCGCTTCGGCGAGAACCTGCCGAAGACCCGTTCGGGCAAGATCATGCGCCGCTTGCTGCGTTCGCTCGCGAAGGGCGAGGAGATCACGCAGGACGTATCGACGCTCGAGAATCCCGCGATTCTTGACCAGCTCCGTTGATCGCGCTCCGATTTTCAGCGTGCCGGGAAAGGGAGCGGCGCGTTGGCCTCCCGGCACGCTTGCGCCGAAGCTGTGTTAACTGCGGCGGCTCGCCTGGTCGCATGGGACTTCCCTCGGACGTGACTCAACACGAGGAGGCGCCTGACAGTGAAACCGGGATGCGATTGCGCTTCGGGGTTCGGCCCGGTTCCGTGTCGCGAAGGGTGGATCGTGGTCGAATTCGGCCCCATGTCGGCAAAAGTCCATGAGGAAAGTCGAAGTGTCCGGAAGGGTCACTTTTCATACGTGGAACTGGAGGTAAAAAATGGAAGAAGATCTCGTTCAACGGATAAAGTCCAATCTCAACTACCAGAAGTTAGTATCGACACGTTCTTCGTATGGCTGGATGCTGACTGGAATGATGATGGTCGTGTACTACGGCTATATCCTTCTGGTTGCGTTCGGCAAAAACCTGCTTTCCGCCAAGATTGGCCACGGCGTGATGACCTGGGGCGTCCCGATCGGACTGTTCGTCATCATTTTTACTGTGGCCATCACCGGGATTTACGTTTGGCGCGCCAACCGCGAATTCGATGACCTCACGGCTCAAATTCGCAGTGAGGTGCTGTGATGTCGACACTCAAACGCATTCTGTGCGCACTGACTCTGAGTGCCGTGGCCGGCGCAGTCTTTGGGGCCGGTGGGGACCTGGGTCAGTTACAAAAGCAGCCAACCAACTGGACGGCGATTTCGATGTTCGCTGTCTTTGTCGTGTTCACCTTGTTCATCACGAAGTGGGCCGCGAGCAAGACGAAATCCGCTGCGGAGTTTTACACGGCCGGCGGTGGCATCACTGGCTTCCAGAACGGACTGGCGATTGCCGGCGACTACATGTCCGCGGCATCCTTTCTCGGGATATCCGCCGCGGTCTATCTGAATGGCTATGACGGCCTGATCTATTCGATCGGCTTCCTGGTCGGATGGCCCGTTATTACGTTTCTGATGGCAGAGCGTCTGCGAAATCTCGGCCGTTTTACCTTCGCCGACGTTGCCGCATATCGTTTTGAACAGACGCCTATCCGTGTGTTCGCGGCATCGGGCACGCTGGTCGTCGTAGCCTTTTATCTGATCGCACAGATGGTCGGCGCAGGCCAGTTGATCAAGCTGCTGTTCGGTCTGGAATACTGGATTGCCGTCGCGATCGTCGGCAGTCTGATGATGGTCTATGTGCTGTTCGGCGGCATGACGGCAACTACATGGGTCCAGATCATCAAGGCCGGCTTGCTGCTCGCGGGTGCGAGCTTCATGGCATTCATGGTGCTGGCGCAATACCGCTTTAATCCCGAGGCGCTGTTCGCCAAAGCGGTCGAGATTCATTCCAAGAAAGACGCCATCATGGGGCCGGGCGCCTTCATCAAAGACCCGATTTCCGCGATCTCATTCGGTATGGCGCTGATGTTCGGCACGGCAGGCCTGCCGCATATCCTGATGCGCTTTTTCACGGTGCCTAGCGCCAAGGAAGCCCGCAAGTCCGTGTTCTGGGCAACGACATGGATTGCCTACTTCTACCTGCTGACATTCATCATCGGTTTCGGCGCCATCGTTCTGGTCAGCACCAACCCGGTGTACAAGGACGCGCTCGGCGGGTTGCTGGGCGGCAACAACATGGCGGCCATCCACCTTGCGAACGCCGTCGGCGGCAACGTGTTCCTCGGCTTCATCTCCGCTGTGGCCTTCGCCACGATTCTTGCGGTGGTCGCTGGCCTGACGCTATCCGGCGCTTCCGCGGTGTCGCATGATCTCTATGCGACCGTGTTCAAGAAGGGCAAAGCGGCCAGTGAAAAGGAACTGGGTGTTTCGCGAATCACGACTGTCGTACTGGGCATTGTGGCGGTGGTTCTGGGAATCGCATTCGAGAAACAGAACATCGCGTTCATGGTGTCGCTGGCCTTCGCCATTGCGGCGTCGGCTACATTCCCGGTGCTGTTCATGTCCGTGCTGTGGAAGGATTGCACGACACGCGGCGCGACCATTGGCGGCTTTATCGGCCTGATTACCGCGGTCGGACTGACGGTTGTGTCGAAGTCGGTGTGGGTCGACGTGCTCGGTCACAAGGATGCGATTTTCCCGTATACGTCGCCCGCCTTGTTCTCGATGTTCGCGGGTTTCTTCGGCATCTGGTTGTTTTCGATTCTTGATCGAAGCGAGCGTGCCCGTCTCGACCGTGCGGGGTATGAGGCCCAGAAAGTACGGTCGGAAACCGGCATCGGTGCGTCTGGGGCTTCCGGCCATTGACCACCGATGCGTTGCATCAAAACCCCCAAGAGCGGTCCAGGGGGGTTGGCCGTCGACCGACGCTCTTCTCGACGACGATGCTGTATTGCCATTGGCGAAAGATGTTTTTTACATCCTGGACGGACGTTCCATGTTGCATCGCACCCTTGTCGGCCAACGCCTGATCGCGTCGTTTGTTTTAGGCTGGCTGTTGTTCAACTATCCGTTGCTAGCCCTGTTCGACGGCATGCGCACCGGGTTCGGTATTCCGCTGTTGTATGGTTATCTGTTCGTCGCCTGGGCTCTGTTTATCGGACTGTTGGCGTTGATCGCGGAAGGCGGAGGGCGTCGGAAAAGGGCTTCGCCGTCCGCCCCGGCTTTGAAGGACTGAAATGCTGGACGGCTGGGTCATTGCGCTGGCGTCGTTCGCATATCTGGGCGTGCTGTTTGCGATCGCCTTTTATGGTGACAAGCGCGCGGATGCGGGCGCCAGCATCATCAACAGCCCCTACGTTTATGCGTTGTCGCTCGCGGTGTATGCCAGCTCGTGGACATACTATGGCAGCGTCGGCCGTGCCGCTGTAAGCGGCATCGGCTTTCTGCCGATCTACCTCGGTCCCACGCTGATGGCGGCGCTGTGGTGGACCGTGCTGCGCAAGCTCATCCGCATCAGCAAGAACAATCGCATCACGTCGATCGCCGACTTCGTCGCATCGCGCTACGGCAAGAGCGCGCTACTCGGCGGCCTGGTCACGCTGGTGGCCGTGGTGGGCATCGTGCCTTATATCGCACTTCAGTTGAAGGCCGTGTCGGAAAGCGTCGCGGTGCTGGTGCATTATCCCGACATCGTCACCCGGCGCGGCGAAACGCGGCCGTTGTGGTCGGACACGACGCTCTACATCGCGCTGTTGCTGGCGATGTTCACCATCCTGTTCGGTACGCGCCACCTCGATGCTTCCGAACGTCACGAGGGAATGGTCGCCGCGATCACATTCGAGTCGCTGGTGAAGCTGGTGGCGTTCCTCGCAGTGGGGGTTTTCGTCACATTCGGAATCTACGATGGCTTCGGCGATCTGTTCACGCGCGCCGACGCCGTTCCTGCATTGAAGGCGTTATCGACATTGAATGGCGGCGAGGCGGGTGCTGACAGTCCAGCCTTCGGCAGTTGGACGTCGCTGATTGTGCTGTCGATGCTGTCAATCATGCTCCTACCACGTCAGTTCCAGATCTCCGTCATTGAAAACGTCGACGAAAACCATGTTCGGAAAGCCATCTGGCTGCTGCCGTTGTACCTCCTGGCGATCAATGTGTTTGTGCTACCGATCGCGTTCGCGGGGATCATGCATTTCCCCGGCGGCACCGTCGACCCGGATATGTTCGTGCTGACTCTGCCGATGGGGGAACATCACGCGGCGCTCGCGCTTTTCGTGTTTATCGGGGGGCTGTCGGCCGCGACCGGCATGGTCATCGTCGAGACCATCGCGCTCAGCACCATGGTCTGCAATGACCTGGTGATGCCGTTGCTGTTGCGCCTCCAGTTGCTGCAAGTGAGCCAGCGCGCCGATGTGAGCGGACTGTTGCTCGCGATCAGGCGCGCAGCGATCGTGCTGCTGCTGATGCTCGGATACGCATACTTCCGGCTCGCCGGCGAAGCTTACGCGCTGGTCTCGATCGGCTTGATTTCGTTTGCGGCTGTTGCGCAGTTCGCGCCGGCGATGCTGGGCGCAATCTACTGGAAAAACGGCACGCGGCTCGGCGCGCTTGTCGGCTTGAGCACGGGATTCCTGCTCTGGGCGTACACGCTTTTGTTGCCATCGTTCGCGCAGTCGGGCTGGCTGTCGTCGAGCTTTCTCGCACAAGGGCCGTTCGGCATCGGGTGGCTTAAGCCATGGCAACTATTCGGATTGCAGGGACTGGACCAAGTCTCGAACGCGCTATTCTGGAGCATGCTGGCGAACGTGGGCGGCTATGTCGGCGTGTCGCTCATGAGCCGACAGAGCGCGGTGGAAAAGGCGCAGGCGATCCTGTTCGTCGATGCCTACGCGCACGTCGGCGGCACAGTGCGTTCGCAGGTGTGGCGCGGCAGCGCCTCGGCCGACGCGGTGCTCGCGCTGTTGCGGCGATTTCTCGGCTCCGCTCGTGCCGATGAGGCATACGCCCGGTTCCTCCGTGAGCGTGAGCATGACCGTGGCAACGCAAACGCACTGGCCACGGACGCCGAACTCGTGCATTTCGCCGAGATTCAGTTGGCCGGTGCGATCGGCGCCGCGTCGGCGCGTGCGATGATCGCCTCGGTGGTCGATGAAGAACCGCTCGGGCTGGACGAAGTGATGGCGATACTGGATGAATCCTCGCAAGCCGTTGCCTACAGCCGGCAACTGGAGCAGAAATCGCGCGAACTGGAGGCGGCGACGGCCGAACTCAGGGCAGCCAACGCCCGGCTCACCGAGCTCGACCACATGAAGGACGATTTCGTCTCCACCATCACCCACGAGTTGCGGACACCGCTCACGTCGATCCGCGCGTTCTCGGAAATCCTGCGCGACCATCCCGATCTTGCCGCTGCCAAGCGCAGCGAATACCTTGAGATCGTGATCAAGGAAAGCGAGCGGCTCACGCGACTCATCAACAACGTGCTCGACCTTGCCAAGATCGAGTCGGGTAGCGTCGAATGGCACACGGCACCACTCGACTTGAAACAGGTGATCGAAGATGCGGCGAACGCTACCCGTCAGATGTTCCAGGAACGACGCATTGAGCTTGCACTGGATCTGCCGCCCGAGGTGCAGCACGTTTCGGCCGATCCCGACCGGTTGATGCAGGTGATGCTCAACCTGCTGTCGAATGCGGCGAAGTTTTGCGACCGGGCAAGCGGCCGCGTCGCAGTGAGCCTTAAGCAGGAGGGCGGCGGGTTACGTGTCGCGGTGCGCGACAACGGACCCGGCGTGCGCCCGCAGGATCGTGAACTTATCTTCGAAAAATTCCGTCAGGGTGGCGACGCGCTGGCCGGCAAGCCCCAGGGCACCGGGCTCGGGCTGCCGATATGCCGCGAAATCATCCGCCATTTCGGTGGTACGCTGTGGCTTGAAAGTTCGCCCGGCAACGGCGCGGTGTTCGTGTTCACGCTCCCGCTCGCGAACGCGCCGGAGATCACGTCATGACCCACAAAGTCCTTATCGTCGATGACGAGCCGAACATCGTTATCCCGCTGGAATTCCTGATGATCCAGAGCGGCTACGAAGTGGGCATCGCGCGGGACGGTGAGGAAGCGTTGGCGCAGATGACCGCGTTCCAGCCCGATCTTGTCCTGCTCGACGTCATGCTGCCGCTGCGTAGCGGTTTCGAAGTCTGCCAGAAAATTCGCGAAAATAGCGCTTGGAATCGGGTCAAAGTGATCATGCTGTCGGCGAAGGGGCGCGACGTCGAGATGAGCAAGGGCCTCGCGCTCGGTGCTGATGCGTATATCACCAAACCGTTTTCCACCAAGGAACTGGTCGAGCAAGTGCGCTCTTTGCTCACGAGCTTTGACTGAAACCGCGCATGATTCGGAAGATGATTGCCAAACATCGCTTTGGCGTCGGATTGACGCTGCTCTTCGCAGTGCAAGTGCTCCTCGTCGCCGCGATTTTTTTGGCATTCTCGCTCGACATGACGCAAGCGCAGCGCGAGTTGCTGCGAGAAATGCTGCTGCAACGCAGCGCGCTATGGGTGGCCCTCGCGACGCTTCTGCTATTCGCGCTGGGCTTCGGCCTGAAAGCGTTGTTCAAGGGTTATTTCACGCCGATCGCCCGGCTGTCCGAAGACGCAGTCCTGCTGGCAGCCAACCCTGGTCATCGCATGACGCCGCAGGGCGCACGCAACGTGCGCGTGCTTACCGAAAAGCTCAACGCGCTCGCTGCCGCACATCAAACGCTGCACGACGACGTGCAGGAAAAAGTCGAACTGGCGAACCGTGCGCTGGCGGAAGAAAAAAACCGGCTCGCTGCGCTCATGGCGGAACTCGCGCTGAGTGTGCTGGTGTGCAATATCGAGGGGCACATCTTGCTTTACAACACCCGCGCGAGACGGTTGCTCCAAACTGGCCACGGCGGTTTCGAGTCGATCGGGCTGGGCCGCTCGGTGTTCGGCGTGATCGATCGCGGCCTCATCCTGCATGCGCTGGAACAAATCCAGCACCAACTTCACAAGCAGGCCGGGGGCACGGCGCCCCTGGTTTGCGGCTTCGTCGCCACGCTCGCCGAGGGGCTGATCGTGCGCGCGCACATGGCCCCCGTTTTCGATAGCGTGCACGCCCTCAACGGCTTCGTGCTGACGCTGGAAGACATCACCCGCAACGTTGAGGCGGACAGCCGGCGCGACGCATTGGTGCAGTCGGTCACTCAGGACGCACGGGCCACGCTCGCGAATATCCGTGCGGCAGTGGAGGCCATTCAAACGTATCCGGACATGAGCGGCGCGAAGCGCACCCAGTTTACCGGGATCATCGACGAAGAGTCGAAGCGCCTCGTCTGTCAGATCGACCGGGCGGCACACCAGCGCGACACCGACATGGACGGTCATCAGGAACTCGAAGACATGCGCGGTGCTGATCTGATCGCGCTGCTGCTGCGGCGAATCGGCAATCCATCTCTTCGCGTTACTTCAGGCAATACGGTCGACGCGACGCTGTGGCTCAAGGTTGACAGCTATGCATTGACGCAGGCGCTCGCTTATCTGGCTCAATGCCTCGCCGGCGAGGCCGGTGTCACTGAGTTGAGCTTCGGGCTGTATCGAGACGGCGGTCTGGCGCATCTCGAACTTACCTGGAGCGGTGCGCCGCTTTCCGTCGACACGCTGCGAAGGTGGGAAAACGCGCCTTTGCAGAGCGGCGCGGCTGATTCGGTCCTCACACTGAACGCGGTTATTGCGCGTCACGGCGGTGAAGCGGTTTATTGCCCAAACTCGTCAGGGGGCGCGGTGCGTTACCGCCTGATGCTACGGCCCTCGGAGCCTCAATCGGCGCTGGACGTACCGTTGACGCACGAAGGCCGGCCGGAATTTTACGATTTCGACCTGTTTCATCGGCCTGGACAAAGCGCCGAAATCGACCAATCTCTGCTCTCCCAGCTCAGTTACACGGTGTTCGATACCGAGACCACCGGACTTCAGCCTGCTGCAGGCGATGAAATCATTTCTATCGGCGCGTTGCGCATCGTGAATGGCAGGTTGCTGCAGCACGAAAGCTTTGACCGTCTGATCGAGCCGCGGGGCACCTTGAGTGCCGAGTCGATTGCAATTCACGGCATCACTCACGCCATGCTCAGGGGCCAGCCTTCAATCGAAACAGTGCTGCCGCAATTTCACCGTTTCGCCGCGGACACTGTGCTCGTCGCGCACAACGCGGCGTTCGACATGCGATTTCTGCAGATACTCGAAGCGAAAACCGGCGTGGCATTCACGCAGCCCGTTCTCGATACGCTGCTGCTGTCGCAGGTGATCCACCCGAATCAGGCCGAGCACTCGCTCGAGGCGATCGCCGGGCGCCTCGGCGTGCCGATACTCGGGCGCCATACCGCTCTGGGAGACGCCATCGTCACGGGCGAAGTGTTTCTCAAGATGACCCGCTTGTTGGCGGAGAAAGGCATAGTCACGCTCAAGGATGCACGCGAAGCTGCCGAACAGACCCTTTACGCGCGTATCCGCTACTGAGAAAAGGACCGTCCATGGATGACTCGGCCGCGTGCAGGCCTGATGCCGTGTTCGACTCGCAAACCGTCGCGGGACGCGCATTCGCGCGCGACCTTGAACGCGCTCATCGCAGCATACGCGACGCGTCGGACACGGCCGGACTGCAACTGGCAGCCGCGCAGATTCAGGCGCTGGTGCATCGCGCGGTCGGCCAAGCGGCGCCGGAACCGCTCACTCGATTCATTTCCACGCTGAACGACACGTTGACGCGACGCGTGATCGAATTGACCTGCGCCGGGACGCAAATGCAGGGGGTACGCTGGTGCTGGATCGCACTTGGCAGCGAAGGCCGGCAGGAACAGACACTGTCGAGCGACCAGGACAATGGCATCATCTTCGCCGGAGACGGCAATGCCTCGATACTGCGCGACCGGCTGTTGCCGCTGGCTCTGCGCATCAACGAAGCGCTCGACGCTTGCGGGTTCCCCCTGTGTACCGGGCAAATCATGGCGAGCAATCCGCAGTGGTGTCTGGACCTGCACGAATGGCGGGCGCGTTTCACGAACTGGATCATCGAGGGCGATCCGCAGGCGCTCCTTAACGCGAGCATTTTCTTCGACCTGCGCCCGCTATACGGTGCTAACGATCTGGCACAAGCGCTGGCGGATTGGCTCGCGAACAACGCGCCGGACAATCCCCGCTTTCTGTTCCAGATGACGGAAAACGCGTTGCGACGCAAGGTGCCGCTCGGCGTGATACGCGATTTTCTAGTCGAAAAAGGAGGGAAGTTTGCCGGCACCATCGACCTCAAACTGCACGCCGCGACGCTGTTCGTCGACGCCGCCCGAATCTACGGCCTGGCCTGCGGCGCCCGCGCCAGCAATACGGCCGATCGCTTCAGACTGGCCGGTGAGGCGCAACGCCTGAATCAGTGCGATGTGCATGCGTGGATCAGCGCGTTCTATTTCATCCAGATGTTGCGCCTGATAAATCAGCAGCGTTGTTACGAGCGCGGCTCGACTATGCACAATCACGTCGATCCAAACGAACTGGGCGCGGCAGCGCGGCACGCGTTACGCGACGCGCTCCGCCATGCACGCGCGTTGCAGAAACGCCTTGCCCTGGATTACCCCGGCACCGGCTAAT
>NZ_JARESU010000002.1:0-246527 GCF_046027075.1 Paraburkholderia sp. RL18-085-BIA-A
GATTTCATCGCTTTCTCCACAAGGATGATTATCAACCTTATGGCGTCCGTTTTTCGGGGACCAGATCACATGGGCAGCAGTTGAATGAGGCGGTGGCGTTTTTTCGGGTTTTGGGTGGTGGCGGGATGGGGGTGGAAGGTTTGGCCGCGCGTGGGGAGGTGCCGCAGCGGGACGTTGCGGGAGTGCCGGCTCCGGGTCGACGGGTGGTGAAGGCGAAGGTTGCCGCGCCGGTGGCTGTTGGTGCGGCTGCCGCAGTTGCGGGTGCGGGTGCGGGTGCGGGTGCGGGTGCGGGTGCGGGTGCGGGTGGGATAAGTTTTGAGTGAAGGGGCTCGTGGCGGAGGCGCTGTGTTTGTTGAGGAGGCGCTGGGGGCTTTGGGGTAGATGAGCTCGCCTTGGTGACGTTGGCTTACCTGGCTAGAAACGCAAAAACCGGCTATGAGCCGGTTTTTGCGTTTGAAGAAATCGTGAGGAGGACTATCGAACTGCCCGAGCAAATGCCCGCGCACTATGACTTTCTTATTTCATTCGTCGAACGTTGCCCCCAAAGTTGCCCCCGCTAACAACCACTGCTGCCGCAGTGTTACCTCGATCAGGGGCAAATCTCATGGATACTGGCACCCACGCCTTCTTGCAGCCGTAAGCACTTGCACCCTCACTCGCGATTCCAGCGTAGCACGGCGCGCTCGGCCAAGTTCTTTCCGCGGACTTCAATCTCGAGCTCGCCCCATTTTGCTTCCGAAAGAAGCGCGCGACTCAACTCGAAGTGGGTGTTTTGAAGCATAGCCTTTTTTTCTTCAAACGGGCTGTTTGCAAGCTCCGAGTTGTATCCAGTCAGCGTCAAATTACCGATCGTGTCTAACCATTTTTCGTGGATGGTCTCGTGATCTGGACCAAGCTCCCGTTTCCATTCGGCTGACAAGGTCTGGGGCATAATATGCTCGATCGTTGCTGTGCTTGTATCAACGGGTTCTTTATGTTCGTGGGACTCTTCAAGAGCGACGAGCATGTAGCGAGCGATCCTGCGGCGTGGATAGATTCGCTGGACCAAAAGGGCTTCGGAGAATTCTTGATCGGTTGGCCAACGGCTTCCACGTGAACCCTGGGCCAATTTATCGCGCAACCAGAGATTTAGGTTGCTATCGGGGAGATTCAGGCAGAGCTCTAGAGTAATCTTGTTCAGCCCGTTGGTTGGAACACCGCAGATCAGACGGCGGACGTAGTACGATTCCAACATGTCCAGACAATGGATGAGTTCATCCGTCGTCAACGTCTCCTGCTCCAATCCTCGATATAGACGAACCAACAGCGGGTAGAAAACGGTTGAATCGAGCTCCTGAATTCCCATCAGCCTCTTCGCGATCCGTTCATTTTTTTCCTCAATCGGTTTGAGGAATTTCTCATAAGCGAGCGCCGCTAATTTCATTTCTCCGAGCTTCTTCCGCACGTCCCCCACGTCCTTGAGTTTCTCAAACTCTGCCTTAGACGCAGTGTATATATCACCCTTTCGGACGTTGCGTCCATGACGCATGCCAAAATGCCGGAGAAACTCAGTCATTGAAGAGTTTAAGCTCGTCTCCATTGGTCGCCATAAGTCCTCATAGGCCACCTCCTGCTCTCCACCAACTGAAGTCGAGTGCTGAAATCGCATCAAGGCATAGTTCCTGACCAGATCGGCCTGGTTCAATGGCTTGCCCTTATGGTTAAGGCTTTCGAAAATCAAATAGGGGTCGTCCGCTTCGCCCAAATTAATCATCACGGCTTGGAGCGATTGCTGAACGGTCTGAAGGACCTGAGAAGGCACTATGGGTTGCTCCTCGAGATCAACTCCCTTTAATTGCTTCACAAAATAGCGGTATGCCTGTACGACCCGTGACTCCTCGTGGGTCGATAAGTCCTTTTGGTGAATTAGCGCGTTATAGGCAATTCGGTCCGCCTGCGTCGGCACCAGCTTCAAGTCGTCCGGTGCTTGATAATGACGGTTAAGCAGCAAATCCCCAATGATTCCCGCGGTTGCTTGATCATCCGTAGTCGTGGCCACCGTACGGATCGCGGCGAGCAGAATAGACAACGTGGTCAACCGCTGCTGTCCATCGATCACAAGATGCTTGGTGACGCCCACGGGTACCGACTTTACCGGTACCGTCACGATAGCTCCCATAAAATGGGACGACCGGTCGCCCTCCTCGTATTGCGCCATCAGGTCATCCCACAGGATGTTCCAGTCCTTCGTTTCCCAAGAATAAGGGCGCTGGAAAAGAGGGATAATTCCTTGTTTCGAGCCGTCAAAGTACTGAATGATGTGAACCGGCGCTGCTTCCATGGCTTTTATTTAGCAAAGAGTTTTTGAGGATCGCGCAAAGGTGCGGTCGGTGGCTATTCACTGTCTATCGGCATCCCGCACACAAACCTTAAGGATTCCGCCGCGTTAGGCGTCGAGGGGCCTTTCCCACGACCGGTCCAGACTATCTCGATTGTCGTGGCTTCCGTCATCGCTTCGGAGTGGGTTGTCGTTAGAAGGTTTGTATTCGCTCGCAAACAGAAGAGTCTGCATTATTAATGGTCGGCGTCGTCAAGTCATTAGGAAGCTGGCACGAGCGAACAACCGTCGAGCACTTCCTTTATCTTCGCCCCTAGCTGTTGCGGGTCCCGACAAACGAGGAAAGACCAATGCCCCAACTGGCCCCAATGGTTGACAGCACTCACCCAGCGCCGTGCCGCCTGATGCTTGGCGCGATCCTTCTCTCGCTCTTCACCCTTAATTTCCAGCAACAGCGTTGTCCCGTTGATCAGCCGCACGATGAAATCAGGGAAATATGAATGGGCGATGCCGAGGTACTCATAGGGAATCGATAGTTCGAGGTGGTCGTTGCGCGCGTAGAAGGCGACAATGTTCTTTGCCTGCTCCAGTCTGAAGACCGCTGCCTGCTCCCATGAGTTGGTGTCTGCTACCACCTGGTTAATGTGGCTCCGAATTGCCGGCACGCAGGGACGTGTAGTCTTAAAATTCACCTCGCCGGTTGTGCCGATAGGCTTGTAGCGGTTCAGGCGCGGCATCAGCGGTGGTTCGCCATCGTCGGTATCGGGCTCGATCGCTGCCACCAGCCGCTCTACGATCCGCCGCACGTAGGTTTCGAGCCCGAGCTCACGGGGATCGCAGCCGCGAAAGTCCACCTTCTTTGTGACATATTCGTCGACGATTCGAAAGACCTGCGGGAACAGCTGATGACGACCTTGCAGGCGCAGCTTCGGTGTTGCCCCCTCAATGCCCTGTGTCAGCGCGCCGACAACGAGCCGAGCGATCTCGAACTTGATGGTTTGCAGATGGGTGCTGGCATAGTACGCCTCGCGATCCTGCGCCGCGGTGCTGAACCCCCCGGATACTGACGGATTGCCGACTTGGTAGCCGACCTGAGGTTTCACAAATACTGCGGTCGGGGTCGCGTCCGGCGCTAGCACCAGCTTCTCGATGGCATTGACTTTCGCCCGCACCGCATTCTTGCGTAGCGCGAACGCGTAGCCTTCCACAATGGGGAAGCGGATTTCGTAGTGCTTGCGCGCGTCCTCGGACCGCACATGGTTCTTCGGCTTGTCCTCCGGCGCCTTCGACGTAGTCGACCGTCCGCGGAATGGGATGACAGAAAAGGGCACGCCATAAATATCAACGTACTCTTCAGTGAACAGACCTGTCTCTGGGTCGATCGTGTAATCCATACGGCGCAGACCGCGGCCAACCACCTGCTCGCAAAGTAACTGGCTGCCGAAGGCGCGCAGGCCCAGAATATGGGTGACGTTGTTAGCATCCCACCCTTCAGTCAGCATCTGCACCGATACCACGCAGCGCACCTGTTCGCCAGGCTTGCCCGGTTTGCCTACCGTGTCGATGATGTGGCGCAACGCCACGGCCGCTTCCTTGCGCGAGGCCTTGGCATCGTCGGATTCGGCTTCCGCGAGGAGCTTGGAGTCGATGCGTAACGTGGGTCGGAAACCTTCGCGGTTCGAGAACAGCTCGGGGAACAGTTGGCCCGTGCCGAACACTGTCCTAGACTTCGCCTTCTTTCTCTTCTTGGAGGCCGCATCTTCTTCGTCGTCCTCCTCGTCCCCTTCATCGACGACCTCCACCGATTCTTCGCCAGAGATGTTCTTGTAGAACAGCTCAGCGATGTTGGTGTTATCGGCGACAATGATCATCACCGGCGGGACCTGCTCTTGGCCGGGCTTGGCTTCCTGCAGGTAGCTCGCGCGCTCCTTCCACTGGCTGGCAAGCGTGGTCAGCGCGTCCTGCGCTTCGCGCCACACCACCTCGGGCTTTGGTTTGCCGCCAGGTAGCTTCTCGCCAGGTTGAAGGTTTGAAACAATGGATTGCCACAGGCGAAAAAACTTCGGCTCTGGTCGACCCGTGGTATCGGAAACCGGCAACCGGGGAATCTTCACGATGCCGGATTCGATGGCATCCACCAGCCCGAAATCCGAGACGAGCCAAGGGAAAGGTGCACCCTCGATGTAGCCGCTACCGGCTAGGTAGAACGGCGTGGCCGAGAGGTCCACTACAAACTTGACTCCGCACGCGGTGTTAATCCGATCCAGTCCCGATACCCAGACTGTCGCCTCCTCGCGTTCAGACTTCTCCTCGGCTGAAAGCTTTTCGCCATCATCGACCGGCTTCGGGCGGTATGCGTGATGAGCTTCGTCGTTGAGCACCATAACTGGCGCACCGTCGTACAGATCCCCGAGTACGCGGCGAGCAAACGCGTCCGGGCTCTCCTCGCCCTTGTCCACTACAACGTAGCTCTTACCGCCTTCGGCGTGCGGGCTTTCCGGCGCAAACTTGTGCCAGTTGGTGATTAGCACCTTACCCTTCTGCAGTTCGGGAATCAGTTGGAAAGGAACAATGTCGAAGTTTCGGTAGTAGTTGTCCTCAATGTCCGTTCGCAGCACCTGCAGGCGCTCGAAGATCGTGAGGTTTGGGCATACCACAAGCGCCGCCTTGGGGAAACGGTCATCTCCGGGATTGCGACCGCGGTTGCAGAAGGCCCATGCGATCAGCATCGACATGACGACAGTTTTGCCACTGCCAGTGGCCATCTTGCAGCCGTAACGAATCAGCGCGGAAAGACCATTTTCATTTGGTATGTCCACTAGGGTCGGGAAGACCTTGGGCTCCCTCTCGAACACGAAGGAGGGCTGGCCGCCCGCCGTTAGAGTCCGATAATCCTCCAGTGAGAGCATTGCTTTGGCCCTGAAGCCCGCCGTGCCAGAAGCGAGTATCTCGTTCAGGTAGATGACCGTCTCGACGGCCTCACGCTGGCAAAAGAAAAGGCGCCGCGCCCGGTCCGATCTGGACCAGTGCGCCAGCAACTGCCGCGTCACTGGAGTCGCGTTCTGGTAATTCGTCTCGCGCCAGCGCCGCACATCCTCGCGCAGCAAATTTACCAACGGCAGATCGTCCCGTTCTTCCTCCGCGAGAAGCGACATCTGCGCCGAACCAGTACGCTGGGCCTTGAACCAGTAGGAAGCCGGGCGCCGCCCATTTTCTTCACGAGCTTCGCCGGTCCGAGTGTCATATACCCAATGCCGGGTGGGTTCCTCAAAGGGATTGCACAGGATCGGCTTGGCGACTGGCTGGATGGGGATTTCCTTCTCCACAGGACCCGGGGCATTCGTGTGTTTGCGCGCCATGGAATTAGTAGCCCCCCGCCATATCGTTCAACCGCATTACCCGCATGACTTCGTTTCCGCGCGGGTCGATAACCTTTACCGCTACTCGCATATGCGTGCCGGCAGCGAAAGGCAGTGACACCGTGCCAGACAGCGCCTCGAACGCTGACTCGTCCGCCACGAGCTTCAACGCCTTGGCCAGCTTTTCCCAAGCGTTTTTGTCCGGGAAGAACGCCTGAGTGATGCAGAACGTTCGTCCATCGAAGTCTGAGTCCACGAACCACGCCGCGACCTTGTCCACGTTGGTCGCGTTGAGGGTATTCTCTACCGGGTTGTATATGTCCACGCCTTCGAGGGTCACGGTGAACATACCGTCCGCATTCTTACCTAGCTGCACACGAGGGCTGCCGAATACCGTAAAGAGCTGTGCATTCGGGGCATCCTTCAGCAGGCTACCCATGTTCACATCTGGTCGGATGTGGGCGAGGTGGCAACGCACACGCGGGTTGGGGTCGTCCTGGATCGTCGCCTGCGCCGCCGCATCGAAGGACAAACCGGCGAACACCAGATTCTCGTAACCGCGTTTGGCGGCGTAGAACAGGGCGTTCTCTACCTGATATGCCGTCACAGGCCCGAACTCCGGCCCCACCGACACGGCCACCGTCTGGCTGTGGCCCTCGCCATCATGCCATTCGCCATCAGCGTGCAGGAACTCCTCGTTGCAGGGCGACAGACGCGCGAACTTCGCAACCTTGTTGTTGGGGAAACGCACGCCGTCCGCGGCGAGCAGGCGCAGCATCTTGTCGAGAAAGGCCTCAGTATTCTGTGGCGCTTCCGCCACGTCGAAGCTGTCCAGATCGCCTTCGTGTCCGTCGATGGGCGAGTCATCCATGAGACCCTGCTCGGCGGGCATGACGGCCTCCATCGTAAAGGGACCGGAAACGCGCACCACGTTCCGCTTTACCTTCGGCTTGTCGACGAGTTCTTCATTTTCGGCGTTAGCGGCAATGGCAGCGCTCACCTCGTCCATTTTCGCCCGCCACGCGGCGCGGTAGTCGGTCAAAACCGCCTGCAAGTCCTTCGGCCAGTCAGGGTCCACGTCGAAGGGCACTTCCCACTCGTACCAGCCGGCAAAGCTGGCATCCACCGTGAGCTTCACCTTGGCATCGCGGTTGGTCGGCGGCAGCAGCCAGCGTCGGCGGTCAGCCTCCGAAATCGCCTTTTTGCCCTCGGCCTTTTGCTTGGCGGCGAGTTTGGTGGCCAGCTTTTGCCGGGTACTAGTGCCAACCTTTGCGACAGCCGTATTTAGCGCCTTGAGCTTTTTGTCCAGCACCGACTGGTGCCGAGCGAAGAGGGCATCGAGTACCGTGTTCTGGACAATCGATTTCAACGTGATATGCGGCACCGTTTCACAATCGAGGGTCTTGGGTTCGCTGTTGCCATTCTTGAGCCACTGCCCATCGGGGTTACGCCGTCGATCGTCATCGTTCAGCGGGCGCAGCTCGAAGTAGTCAAACCTTGCTGTCATCAAACGCTGACGTGCGAGGGCGAGCGCCACGCGAGAGGTGTCCATCGTGATCCACCGCCGGCCCCACTGTTCGGCAACGTAGGCCGTAGTGCCGGAACCGCACGTAGGATCCAACACTAAGTCACCGGGATCGGTGGTCATCAGGACGCAACGTGCAATTACCTTGGGATTTGTTTGGACGACATAGATTTTGTCGGCGCCGTACCCTCCACTGGCCGTATCGGTCCACGCGTTCGAAATGGGGAAATACGGGAAGTCGTCCGTGAAGCGCCGGTAGGAGAGAGTCGTCCCGTAAAACTCGATGCGCTCGGCCCCTATCAGGCGGGGGAATCCGGCCGCCCCCGTCTTCCAACCGCCTTTACCTGGAACGAAATCGCGTCCTGCAAAGCCAACCGGCATCTGTGTCGTCTTGCTGCCCGAGGCAGAGGTAAGAGGTGATCGCCTGTAGACCTTACTTCCGGAAGCGAGCGGTACCTCGCCCGATTTCTCCTCCTCTTTCAGCTTCTGCGTAGCCCCATCGGCATTGACTTGGTAATCGTAATTGACCCACTCAAATCCCTCACGTGGCAGATACACTGGGCGAAATTTCACAGTTTCGCGATTTTTCGCCGCCCAGAGAAGGTAGTCATTTGTGTCACTCAGGAGATCGCCCGATTGGCCGGTCGTCTTGCGGAAACTGATCACTGCACAGAGGTTTTCTGCACCAAAAACCTCCTCCAATATTGCCCTCACTCGATGTAAGTTCTCATCCGAGATCTGTACGAAAATGCTGCCGCTATCAGTCAGCAATTCCTTCGCGACCATGAGCCGGTCGCGCAAGTAGGCTAGGTACGAGTGCACGCCAAGAGTCCAAGTGTCTCGGTAGGCCTTCACCATCTCAGGTTCGCGGGTGAGATCGGATTCCTTGTCCTTCACATCGCGCTTACCCACCTCGGACTGGAAGTTAGACGCAAACTTGATGCCGTAGGGCGGGTCCATGTAAATCATTTGTACCCTTCCGGCGAGGTTCTCGCGACGGGCGAGCGAAGCCATGCCCTGAAGACTGTCACCGAGGATCATGCGGTTCGCCCAGTCCACGTCGTGCTGATAGAACTGGACCGCCTCTCGATAACTGAGCTTCGGGTCAGCGAACAGTTCGCGCTGCACGTCTTGGCGAGCGGCAACTTTAACGATAGCTTGGGTAGCGATGCGCTCGTGGATATGAAGCGCGACCGGCTCCACCTCGAAAGCACGTTTCTCTCGCTTGCCCGCCCATTCAAGCCAAGGCTGGTAGGTACGCAGCGCCTCAGCAAGCTGCCCTGCTTCCTCGTCTGTCAACGCTCGCTTGCGCGCCGTGGCAACCAACTCGGGCAATTTGTCGGCGGTACCGTCGCTATCGAATCGCAGTACGGGCGTTCGATGCGGATCGTATGCGTACCGAATGCGCGCTTGGGGCTTGAGTTTTCCCTGTGCCGCCAAGCCTGCGGGAGGGACATTGGTTCGCTTCGCTCCGAACCGGTAATCGGCGATAGTTTCGCCTGGCTGCGCCGATTCAGTCACCTTCTTCTTCTTGCCTTGCAAGGCCATTTATTCTTCCTTGGCACAATGGAAATTCGTCGGATTTTACCGCCCCGCCTACTAAAGATACATGGGTATTTCGGTCGGCGCACCGACGAGTCTCACCGGCGTAACATTAACAAGCGTGTTCTTCAAGCGGGATTGAGCTAGTCCTCTTTGCACGGCTAAGCCCTATCCCGCACTCGCATGATGGTCTGCCGCGTTGTCTTGTAGTCGCGAGCGAGTTGCGACACCGATACACCTTGTGCGAGGCGCCCGCGGGCCTCAGCCTGTTGGGCTGGCGTAAGTGCGGGCTTGCGGCCCAATACCTTACCTTCTGCCTTCACGCGAGCCAATCCGCTTTGCGTCCTTTCGATCAGCAGGTCGCGTTCGAACTCCGCTACAGCGTTGAGGACGCCCATCGTCATCTTGCCTGCAGGGCTGGTCAGGTCTGCGCCACCCAACGCAAGGCAATGCACGCGTACGCCGATCTGCGCCAGTCGCTCCACGGTCTCCCGTACGTCCATCGCGTTGCGCCCAAGGCGGTCGAGCTTTGTCACGATCAGCACGTCGCCCGCTTCGAGTCTGTCGAGTAGCTTGATGAAGCCCGGACGTTGCGAAGCCGCTACGGATCCGCTGACGGATTCCTCCACGATGCGGCGTTTATCGAGGGCGAAGCCAGCAGCCTCAATTTCGCGGCGCTGATTCTCGGTCGTCTGGTCGTGTGTGCTGACGCGACAGTAAGCAAAGACTCTGGACGGCTCTCGACTCGGATACTATTGGGGCAGCAGCAAAGTTCGTAACTGCTTTAGTGCCTTTCGGCATTGCAGGACTCGCGGTCACGGCTATTGCACTCGTTGCGTTTCCGTTGGCGAAATCGTCATGGGGACGGTGGGGGGTCGTGTGTGCGATGATTGATCGCCGTCATCTTCGCCATCGACAAGTATGTCGTTAACGTGTACTGGGCTCGAATCGGGCTTCATGCGAACTGGGGTGGGGACGACATTGCATACACCGATGGCGAGTTCCCACGATACATCTCGCCCAAAGAAGGTCAACCGGTCTGCGACATCAATCACCTCGGTTCTATTGCCACGTGCTGGAACAACCGGCCAGCGACATCCGGAAAAGATTTGGGGCCGCTCGCTAGCCGAGGTGTATGTCTGCGCGCTCGCACAAAAGTGAGCCCTAGCTCTCACATCCGTCAGCAGCCTGCAAAACCTGTCCGGGTGGCACAAACACGCCGCGGCATACGCGCAAGAGGGTGTCGAACTCAAGCTTTGTTTTCCCCGATTCGATGTTCTCCCAGGCACTGGCGGGCTTGGCGAAGAAGTCTGCGAACTGCGCGCGGTGCATATTGCGTTGGACTCGCAACTCCCGGAGCAGGACGGCGCAGATGCTGAGGTACGTCGTAATTTTTGTTTCGTCGATGGGACCACGCAAGGACGCTCCATTCTCGTGGCCAGTCTTCGCGAAAGCGGCACAATCTCCGGTCGGGTTCGCGCGATGGGCGCCGCATATCGCATCAGCGCGGAACGGTGGTTGCAGTAACGATCGACCGGCTGGTTTGGAGCGCCCTGACTGGCCGCTTGAGGTCGAACTGCGCCGGACAACACACGCCGAGCGACGACGGCTCATTCACCCGTCCAGCATCGGGCCGTGATCGGCCAAGTCGGGACACTCGTTCGACGCGCCGTTCAGTCATTCAAAATGACTGCTCGACCCGGCAAGCGCTCATTCGATCGTCGAGAGCATGCAATGCGCATTGGCCGTGAAGGCCGCTCGATGTGCGGTCTCGCGACTACCACAGCAGTTTTCTTCGCCTATCCGAATAGGGGACGAGGTGTATACAGACTCCGCGCGGCACTGCTTGTCGCAATCAAGTCCACCTCGGGATAAACCTGCCTCAAAAACTTGCAGAAATTCGAGTGCATTGCCAGAAATGCCGGCATTTCCCGTTCCAACTCGGCGTAGGCGGCCACATCTTGCGGCTGTACAAAGTCCATCGGCATGGGAAAACGGATGGACATTCCATGAAGAGCTTCATCATATGGCGCTCTTCTGATCATGGCGGCTAAGTTTCTCAACGCGTCGATCCAAGTGTTAAGGACGCTGCTGAGATTGGCATCATTCAAATGGAATATTGGGCTAGTCACGACATCGTCGATATTATGTTGATGCTCAAGAAATGCCATTGCAACGTACTTAGGGGCGTAATCGAAGTATCGTTCAACTTCCACCAGGTCAACAACGTTCAGTAGTCGCGTGAGTTCTTTGATATCACGGTCGCGAGGCGTGGCAGCCGCAGTTACGACAGTGGGATAGAACTGCGGGTAGAGATTCTGAAGCGTCGCCTGATTTCGGCCAAGGTCGCGAGCGATGTCGCCCCAGAACAAAAGATCTATCGGGAACTTGTTAGTCTTTTGGCGCTCCGCTGACTTTGCTCGCACGTACTGCTGGATCGTTGCGTCAGTATCCGCTGTCGTCGCGATGTAAAGCGAATCGAGCGTAGGGGAAAATTTTTCAGCGTTGGCGATCTCAGTATCAATGGTTTTAGTCGAGACTCCTCCGACCGTGTTTTTGCATTGGATGCCCGCCAATCGACCAAGGTTATCGTTGCCGTAGACGTCTACTCCCTGCTGGGCTTGCCCGGGCCGGCCGTGCCGAGTTAGATTCGTAGGAGACCAGCGGTTTTCGCACGCCATCAGGCAGATCTTCTCGAACTCATCCCAGTCCGTCGGCTTTGGAAGGTGTACGGTTTGAATGGTTGGCATTTTCAGCAGGGTTGCTCAGTGAGTAAGTTTCCGTGCGAGAGTATATCTAGTTGCGAGCAAGGAACATGGACCACTTCGATTTACTTAGACACTCCTGCGTGGCGCCGTTCCGGCAACGTCGCGGTGTTCCTCGGGCGCGCCGACCGCGTTCACGTCTATACCGCACTGGCGGTCCACTGGCGGTCCAGCGGCGACCACCGGCGACCACCGTAGCGTGACTTCTGCCAGTCTCTGTCCAGTCGCGGGCGAACAGCGGCAAAGTCAAAAGAATTCGTGTCGAGCCAAGTCGGAGAATGACCGGTGCACACGCAAGCAGCCGTTAGCGTTACGCCCGCCCAACGGGCTCCATGGGGGCGACTTGAGTTGGTCGACTCGATCATTGGCTAGCGACGCAAGAAGAACATTCTCCCAGCGGCATCGTGTAGGCGAGGAGCCCGATCGGCGACATAATTGCCATATGCAAAACCACGAAGAAAATCATGGCAAAGCCACGGGAAGAATGGGGCGACTACAGGCTATTCGAGGCAATCAAATCCGATATGGGGGGAGCGCTGTATCATTTGACCGACTGGGCGCACGTCGATTCCATTAAGAAACATGGACTTCTGTCGCGCCGTGAAGCGGATGAGCGCGGAGTTTATCCAGTGCGGCCGGGCGGCAATGCCCTGACCCGAGCGCTCGATGCGCAACGGGATCTTCAAGACTATGTCTTCCTCGGGTTCCACGAGAACGGTCTGATGCCGAAAGATGGTGAACTTGACCGTCTGAGGGAACCTCTGATGGTGTATGTCGATCCGCAAATTGTTTGCTGGGAAGGCGTCAAGGTGTCGCTGGGTCGGTCAACTCGGTCAAATATCTTCGATGCCACACAGGCGTATTGGAAGATGGATTGGGAGATCTTCGAAAGGCCCGAGTTCAGGTCAGATTCTTCGTCTCAGATCCACGGCCCAGCTCGCTGGAAAGCGTTCTTCGATTACGAGGTTCTCGTTCCCAAATGCGTGCCGCCTGAATTCATCATCATTGGGAGCGATGAGTGACCTATCAACGGCGTCGTTTCAGGAACGCTGATGGGGGCCACGCCAATGAGTGCACCGCATCTTCGTGCGGACATAGGCGGCGATTCACCTCGAAGGTCCGAGAAGGGTGGCGGACTCAACCGGTGGATGCAACACACTGAAGACTGCGCAAGCAGTGGGAGTGTTGCAGATGAAACAGCGACGCCGGATTTATTACAGTGAGACGCAGAAGGCGCTGATGTGGGAAACGCTGGCAGAAAGGGGAATCTCTCCAGAAGATCGCCCAGCTCTTTGATCGGAACCACTCGTCTGTGCAACGGATTCTGGCTGAAACCGGCGGCATCCGGCCGGCCCAGCGACACCGCCCGCCCCTGGCGCTCACGCTGGCTGAGCGCGAAGAGATTTCACGGGCACTCGCTGTGGGCGATTCGATCCAGTCGATCGCAATGCGACTCTCACGGGCGCCTTCCACTATCTGCCGTGAGATCAAACGTAACAGCGGACCGGACGGCTACCGGGCAAGCCACGCCGACCAGCTTGCCTGGACCGGGCGTGTCGTCCCAAAGCCTGTAAACTGGTCGAGCACCGAACGCTGGCGCACATCGTGGCGGCCAAGCTCCAGCTGGAGTGGTCACCGCGGCAGATTGCCGGATGGCTCAGGCGTGCGTACCCAGACAACGAGGACTACCACGTGTCCCACGAGACCATCTATCGCAGTCTCTTCATCCAGGCCCGTGGCGCCTTGAAGAAGGAACTGCTGGAACACTTGCGGCGCACCCGGGCCATGCGCCGTTCGCGCCATCACACGCTGAAGACGGAGGATCACGGCAGGATTCGCGACACGGTATCGATCAGCGAACGCCCAGCTAGCGTTGAAGACCGCGCGGTACCCGGACACTGGGAAGGTGATCTGCTGTGCGGTAGCGGCAACAGTCAGATTGCGACACTCGTCGAACGCCAGACACGCTATGTCATGCTGGTCAAGATAGCCAGCAAGGACAGCGAGACAGTCATCAATGCACTCATCAGGCATGCCTGCAAGTTGCCGCAGGAGCTCTATAAAACGCTGACATGGGATCGGGGGAACAGAAATGGCCGGGCACAAACGCTTTACCGTAGCCACTGATATTCAGGTCTACTTCTGCGATCCCCAGCATCCATGGCAGCGCGGATCGAACGAAAATGCAAACGGGCTATTGAGGCAGTACTTCCCCAAAGGCACCGACCTGTCAGGGTATTCGCAGGCCAGACTCAATGCCGTGGCAAGACGATTGAACGAGCGTCCGAGAAAGACACTGGACTACGAGACGCCCGCCGAACGATTCCAGCAAACTATTGCATCCACCGGTTGAGTCCGCCGTCGCTTGCTGCCGGTCGCCGGGCTTGCGAGTTTCAGGCGGTGTATGTGGATTGCATGGGACTGCACCCGGCCAACTGCTGCCGTTCGCGAGTGCAAGTGGACAGACTTTTGAACGGCTGTTCCGCCCAGGCAACGGACCCTTCAGGAGTCGATTTGAAAACTGCCCACCATAGTCGCCACACGGCCCCCACTTCATAGTCAGGCTTCCGCGCCCCAACTGCTATCATCCTGTGCGTTTCAAGACCACGCGACTAGGGAAGGCTATTGTGACATCGGCAGAAGATTCGGACCGGCAAAAATTGTCCGATCAGGTTCAACGAGCATTGTCGGCGGGTTGGAGCACCAGCGGGATGCCAGCCGCAGCTTTGGCGCTGTACAGTCGCTGGTGGCAACTGGAGACTTGGTTGCGCTCGCTTGTCTATCTTGAACTTCGCAGCGCGAAAGGCTCAGCGTGGGCAGATGTGCTGCCGGTAACCTCTGCTGATCGTCAGCAGAAGGACGAGGAGTATCGTCATATGCGAACTCCCGATGCACAGGACCAGCTTGCCTACCTTGATGCGGGACCGTTACTGCAATTGACACTCGACCAATGGCTGCTTTTTCGTTTGTATCTACCGACCCAAAAAATCTGGGCAGGCAGAATCGAGGAGCTCAAGGCGATTCGAAATCGCATCGGTCACTGTCGTAAGCCACATGGTGACGACCTTGATCGCTTGGAGCAGACGCTTCGTGATCTCGATGGTGGCGCCTTTCTGGCAACTTCGTCGTTCAATGATCAATCGTGTCCGAATCAGGAATGGTCAGATTTGCTCGTCAGAGACTGGATTCATGAAGAACATTCCGCGGCGCATCTGATTGAACATGCAAGGAGGCAGTACGACACGAGCTTCAGGCTCTCGATCTCACGCCGTCCATGGGCGGTGCCTTTGGCACGAAATGAAGAGCAAGTTGGTTGCCGACCGGGTTATGTTTGGCACGCCTGTTGGTTTTTCAGAGGTGGGAGATCCTTCAATCTTTCAAAGTTCTGGCGAGACCTAGAGCTCAACAAAGATCTCGTCATGCTGGTATGCGCTGACACGCCTTCCAGTGTTCACGTGTCATTTTCGGCCCTGGAAGATCAGAGGCGGGTAAGCGACGTTATCGGTAGAAGTTTTGATGCGGCGCTGACGAATCTCGGCCATCACCCCCGCGAGGACGATTACGTCGAGTGGGCTCGGCGTTACTCAAACGTTGATCCGCGAGTGCATGCGGGAACGCCGTGGGCGGCCATTGAACGGTCGATGGAGGGCGTCAGCATATTTTCTGCATGAGCGAACGCTATCCATTTTCACGATCCCCCGACGGCCACGTTTCGGCGAGCTTGGAACTCTTGGAGAAACTTGCCGAAGGACAGCAACGGGTTGAGTGAACGGCTATAACTTGGTCGCGGAAAATTAGGCGACCGTCAACATAACGTTAGGCTACAGGTCCATGACTTCCTCGTCACAACCTCCGTTCTCGGCTCGAGCCAGAGGGCAGCACAGGCAGATCGACGCCGACTTTCCCCCTTCGGCGCGGAGCGGGCTGCTGCATTTGCTATTTGACCTCGTCGAGCGTCGATACCTGCCGGACTGGACGGTGGTTGCGCGCGAGTTGCATCGAATCGGCCGACTGTCCGTTGTCAAGTATGACTCTTCTAGTGTGCCGAGTCTGAAGCAAGCCAGAGCTGACGCGGAAGCCGCCCTTGACGGCCTTGGCTGGGAGAAGGTCTATGACTTCTGTGAACGCTTGTACGGCCATCTGCCTCAAGAAATCGGATACGAGGACAACTACGGCAACTACACCGTTCAAGTCTCTCGTGGCGATATGCAGACGTACATCGCGACGGAGCTTCAGCGACTTTTCCTCGAAGAGGATCTTGCATATGAGTTCACAGAGGGCACCGTCCGCAGACGCGGACGAAAGCACACAGTGGAGCTGGTGGCTAAGTCACAAGTTGTGCTTGGTGACTCCCGGCTCTTAAGTGCGCGGAAACACTTTGACAAATCTCTTCAGTTCTTTCGTCACCCAACGCGTCCTGACTATGAGAACGCGGTGAAGGAGGCTGTGTGTGCCGTAGAAGCTGCGGGCAAGGCCCTCTTTCCAATGGCGAAAGCCTCAACGTTAGGCGACCTCGTGAAGTGGCTTGGATCGACAACTGAAGTCTCAGTGCCCAAAGCTATCTGTCAGACACTTACTGGTGTTTATGCGTTTCGGAGCGGGGGTGAGGGGGTGGGGCATGGAGGGGCAAACGGTGGCAAGGCGACGCTAGAAGTCACCGAATATCTGTTGGCGGTGTGCGCTTCGCAGATTATTTACTTGGTTGATCTGGCGAACTCTATGGAAGTTGACGTCGCGTTCTAGTTCGACGCTAGCACGCCTTTGACCTCGGACAGTCTCTCCACTGCCACTTCTCGGTTGATCTCATACTCCAGTAACTTCTGCGCGCATCGGCTGGTTCTGGCCGACCACTGCACTCCAACACTCAGCCAGCGTCCGGACACTCCAACGCCCTCCGGTTTTCCAGTCAAACGAAAAGTGACCCAGTCTCATAGTTCCGCCTCCCTGCATCCGGGAAACTCGAACGGGCGAATGCCGCAAGAAGCGACCACCCATCCGGGCAGTCTCACTAATTCGGTAAATCCAGTCTCACGGAAAGCGCCCCAGTCTCACTAATTCGGTTTCCCTGCACAATTGCAGAGAAACGAAATTACTTGGACTGGACATCATTACAAATCAAAGACGTGCCAACGAATTCGGTCACACGAAAGATGACACAGAACCGAGTACATTGGACATGCAGGGTTCGTGACGCAAATTTGGTCGATTAGCCCAAGGTAAGATGGTCCGGCTAGCGCCGGTCGCGAAAGGCTGCGTGCGGCCATGAGATGTCGTTCGTCTTGAGGCCTTTTCGGGGCGCTCCAGCGGCGTCTTCGTATCTGCGGATTCAACCGGTGGATGCAACACTCCCACTGCTTGCGCCGTCTTAAGTGTGTTGCATCCACCGGTTGAATCCGCCATCCGAAAGCCGACGGTCGCCCGAACTTTACGACGCTGCGTACCTTGTCATTCATCAAGCGTTTTTGGTGTCGACATCGGGCGGCTCTTCACTGATGATCCCTATGCCTGACGACGACACGGTCAAGTTACCGCGCTCTGCGGTGTCGCGAATCAATTGATTTAGCAGATCTTGGCGGGTTCGGGCTTCGCGCGTTTTTTTCACATGTTCAAATATCCGGGCGCTTATCTCCCGGTTCAGAACGGCGTCACGCCTGACGAGAGCGTCTGCGATGCGTTGTATCAGTGAGAACGTACCGTCGAAAAGGATCGGGCTTCCGAAATCTTTCGCATTCGCGTCGCGTACAAACGAGTCACCAGCAATCCTGCGAAGACCGAATCGCCTCGGATCGACCTTTAAATTCCGCAACTCAGCAACATTGGCATCGTCAACTCCCGTCTGTGCACCGATGATTGCGTTGCCCAGTGTCGTGCCTAATTCATCGAGACCCAGACGCACTAGGTGCGCTCCATAGTGCGCCGCAACCACTTCGATTCCCCAGTTGTCAGGTACGGACTCGTTGACATCGGGGGCCTTGTGATTAAACCATCGCATTCGTACCGCGCGACCGGATTCGGAGACGAGAGAGGAGCGTAATGAAGTGACCGCCAAGAAGTGTGCAGTGAAGGGTGGCGGCGGACCGACGATCCCTGATGCCGGGGATAGCTGAGCGTTCATGGATTGAACCTTGAACTTCGAATATTCGCCGTAGCTTGACGTGTTGACAGGCCGGTCGCGCCCTTTGGACTCAAGCGTTGAGAATTCCCATGTTGTGCCGTTTTGTCTCGCGAGTACATAGTCGGGCATCAGTATGCCGCTCCAACTTCGTTGCACAGTGAAGGACTTGGGAACGAGACCATTGGCGGCAAACCATGCCACACCTGCGGGCGACTTATTGGGACGGCAGAACTCAAGAGGTACGAAAAAAGGATAGTCGGCAAAGTGTTCAGCGGCTGTCAACGCAAGGCCTGCGGAAATCGTCTCCGAGAAGATTCTTTTCCAGTTGCTCGGCACCTCATGTCTGAAACTTTTCTTGACGGTAAGCGTAAGCGCACCCGTCCCCGACGAAACGGAAAGGGCGCTACGGAAAAACCTTAGCAAGGCTGGAGGCAACAGAGGCGAAATAAAGTTGGGTTGGATGTCCAATGCTGCGCGTAACGCGATGTCACCAATCGATATCCCGAGACGACTGAGTGGTGCGCCCGGCGGCGTTGCACCTGGCCAAGCCACGGCGGGGGGAACGGGTGCCGGCAGCACTACAGCCGGAGCAGCGGGCAGATGGTAAAAAATCACGCTCATGGAATTACGACCATTTTGGAATTTTATTCATTTCCGCGTTGGACGCGAAATTATCTGGGCAGATCGGATCAAGAATGCTCAAACGACAGGCCGATTATTGCAGCATCTCGATTGCCAGCCTATGTTTCCATGGGTGTTTATGTAAACTGGTAGCGACCTTCAATCCTGTGTCTAAAGCATTGGTCAGCCGGCGCATGACCGCATTACCTCGGAACGCGACGCTCGGCCCGAGACACGATCACCGGCAGCCAGTGCACGGCGCCGCGCCATCGCGTACGCGTCGGCCCGCGGCAGTGGCGTCCTGCTGAACTGCCCTGTACCGCGCGCAGTCGTCCGAGCTGTCCAGATACGCGGCAGGTACGCTATCAGCTTTCAGCGTGTGGTGATAGTGCATCTCGTGGCGCTTGCCGTCCTTTTCGCGCAGGCGCACCGACAGCCGCTGGTACTGCCTATAAACGTCGTCGATGCGGATCGCGAGCGCCGCACCAATCCGCGCGAACGAAAACACCATCAGCGCAATCAGCGCGCGATCGCACAGGCCGATCGGCGTGCTGACGTCGACGCTGTCGCGCAACTTCGAAGGCGAGTTCTAGGTAGTGGCGTTCGGGCTGCCGCGGCAACCAGTCGGGCAGCCCAAAGAGTTCTTCCGCTAATACAGCCTGATGGATGACAGCTCGATCTGCACAAAAAAGATTCCGTACAGGCGGATAGTTCGCTCAACTAGTGGGGGTGTTCCACACGATTCGGTCGTATCTCTCTTGGGGGAACCCATATCCATGGAGCAGCTTGGAACACCCCACGCACGTATCACGTTGACATTACAAGCTTTGGCACGGCGAAAGCTCCCCTTTTGAACGACGCAGCGAGCTCGAATGACACTATGCCATCCACAATTGCGTATTTCCTCAGGAAGCCAATACGCACGAGTCCAGCGAACGCGCTCTCGAGTTCCGCGGCAAACTCCCACAGACGCCACACCACATACCTATTGCAGAGAATGGAGTAATCGCTGACATGTAGCGTGCATGAGACTTCGAATAGCAGCAGCATGTAGTGGAGCCAGAGTTGGAGGCCGTCGTTCTCGGGTATTTTTAATCTCGCAGCCAATGCCTCTTGCACCAAGACGTCGGGACCGAACGGCGTCAGCAGTTCCGTAGCCCATCGAACGTACCAGATCGCTGCCGCATCTTCGGTATCGGCCGAGTGGTCGAAAGCGGAAATGACTGGACTTGAAAGTGGGTCGCCTTTGCCACGTTCCGATGCGCTTAAGGAATGCAGAGAAAGCCGCACAATCGCCTCTCGCGCACGCCAAGCGTCCCGCCGCCGGTCCCATCCTAGGACGCCGAACAATGAATACGTCGCAATTGGTTGTGATTGGTCGGTTCTTATAGCTGCGCTGCAGGATAGAAGCGCAAGCAGCACGGTAAGATCATCGGCAACAATAGACGTCAGTGTCGACTGGTAGCCCTTTATATTGCCCCATATCACACGATCTATCAGGGCGTCGCACCCGACCGAAGTTTTTTCTGGCCATTCGACTCCTTTATCAAAAATGGCGGGGGAAACGCCCGAACTCATGGCTACATCTTGAATAAGATCTCCACGCTCCACCGCAAGAAACATCACCTTCGACAGTCTTTGCCGGCCTAAAGGCAGTTCGGGCGTGTATGCCAAGCCGGCCCAATATGTAACGGAATAGCCAGCAACACGGATTCGCTCTAACAAGTCGCGAACATGGTCGACAATGATTCCATCGCGGCCAACATACTCATCGAACCGCCGAGGAGATAGCAACCAATCGATGTCGAGTCGCGGATCGGACAAGGCATCTTCCGAAAATTGGACGCCAGGACGGGTCCATCCGAATCGACTCGCGACTGACTCAAGATTCTCAACCGTGACGGTGAGGCGACGAAAGTGCTTGTCTGCTGACTCAAATATCTCAGACTCTTTCACCCCAACCATGGCAGCAATGCGGTTCAAAACAACTGCGGCCGTTCGATGCGTTGTCCGCATGACACGCCATTCATCGTGTGTGATCGGAATAGCTTCAGCCAATTCGATCTGCGATATCCCCCTCTCCGCAGCAAACCTGTCGATCAAGTCCAAATTGAGCCCGACCTCCTCCGAAGATTCGATCATTTCGCGCCATCGGGCTTCTGCCAGCGTCCACGGAGCAATCTCCATCTTGCGATGCGATGACACGCAGCGCCTACGAAGTGTCTCAAGATGCGAAGCCGACAAAGCGATTAAATCACCGTTTCGCTTCGCAACCGACAACGTGACCGCACCATCTTCCGAAATTTGATCCGATCCCAACGCGCTTAGCGCTGCGCCGATTTTGGATTCTTGGCCGCGAGCAAGTAGCACCCCCTGACGCTCAAGAACTAACAGACACTCAGGCTGAACGCCGCTCTCTCTCGTCGCTATCACTCCATCGAGCCAACCTGCGCATCGCACCTCCAAGAATCGACGCGCTCGCTCAGCGATCTTCCGAAAACGCTTCGCATTTAGCGGCGAGGTTTCCGGTATGGCAAATGATGGATTGTCGAACGTAATGAGAAATTCGAGCCCGTGACGCGCTGAGTCTTGCACAATCAAGCCCAAAGACGATTCAGTGCATCTCACAACCGCATACGTTGGCACTTTCCTCTTCCATTTCATGTATTCGGCCAATGCATCGAAAAATCGATGCTCAGCTTCGGAAAAGCTTGAATGGTGGGAGGTCGTCAGTGAATCATAGTCAGCGTAGGTCGGCCAAGTGCAAACGCTCCATAACGAACGCTGCGTTTGTCGAACGGTCCCTCCACAGGCAATCCTCCGCATTGCAGCTACCGCGTGCGTGTGCTTAATCGGAATCCGCCGTGCTTGTAGCAAGCGCATCAGCAATCGCGGCGACGCACCGGCATCAAGCTGATTGCAGATATCTAGCGCGCGGAAAATTTCAAGTTTGTGTCCCGCTTTTGCCAAGAAGGCAACGCGCTGCTCCGCTTGCCATTGGCGCGAAGAAACGGGAAATCGAAGGTTTGGCATAACCGCTCCGAAATCGGAGGAGCTCTTATTGGGCGGCGTGCATTACCCAGCTCCTCGACATGGAAGCGAGAAAACGAAGGGAGTATCGTGAAGCGCTGCTTTTGCCAGACCTCGGTGAGGCGCACACGCTGACCCGTAGCAACTAACGCACCGCGAGCGTAACATTACTCTAGGTGGTTGTGTCAAGCTCCGGCTCACAAAAGTTGGGTCCGCGCTGATCCGGCAGCTTTCAATACCGTTTACCTTTCAGTCTGTTGCCCTATGGCTACACCAATGCTGTATTGGTTTCGAACGATTCGTTTGCGTCCCATCCGGTTTCTGACATGCGGTGGGCGCCCACCAATTGCTGCTTCCCGCGCGAGCCTGTCATGTAGCGTCCGGCGCCCCAGCCGGGTAATCGCGTGACGGCAAGCGAGCGCGGTCCGCGGCGCGAATGGCAAGCACGCGCTGCCGGCGCGCGATCATCAGATCCATCTGTGAAATTTCCATCCGCAACCGCGACGCTTCCACCTCCACCCGACTTACTGCCACGTCCAGTTCGCACATGCTTTCCACAACTCCCGCGACGTCAGCGCGCATTGCGATCAGCTCCGAAAGGATGAGACTCCAGTCTTCGTCTGTCATATTTGCTCCTTCCGCGTCACCGGCCTGTTGCCTAAATTGGTGAGCTACTCCGACGACGCCCAGCGGCACCAACGCGCCTTTCGCCACACGACTTCATAGTCCGCAATACGAGCAATGCCGCCGGGCGTGTGCAGACCGTCATGCGATGCAGCACGGGCGTCCAGCAAGCGCCGTCGCTGCGCAGTCATCATCGTGATTTGTGCGACTTCCTGTGAAACCGCCATCGCCAGTTTCATTTCAAATTCTACGAGGCGCATCTGCAACCGCGCCAGGCTGTCCTCCAGGCGGCTCATGCTGGCGAGCATATCGCTCTGGCTGGCCAGGATCTCGTCGAGCAGAATGCGAATCTGGTCGCTATCGTTCACGTTTCCTCCTGCAGTGCCGCCGCCGTCGCGCAGCGGGCCAGATGAACCCGCAGCAGATCACAGCACGGACCTTCACCCCATCTGCGCCTTCCCGATCCCGTAACGTTTATGGCACTCACACGATTCGTCGAACGAAAGCGACTTCGATATACAAACGGACGAAGAACCCAGCCTACTCAGTGCGAGGTGGTGACCATCCCATTACATGATTCATCGGAAGCGGGAGAGGCTGCTCGTGCATTTTATTAAGGCTTCTCAGAACGCGTACATCCGGTGACGGGAATCGTGATTTGGGTCAGTACTTGATGAACCCTCGCTGCCTTCTCTCTGCGTCGATCCGCTCCATTTCACCTTGCCAGTGCTTTTCCTGGTCGGCGTCCTCGGCGTTCATCGCGCGTAGCACGTTGGTCATCGCTTCTGTCTTGGCTCGCATCAGCTTCGCCTTGATTTGAAGCGTCTCAAAATCGCCATAGTCCACGGGTTTATAGACTCCACCTAGTACTGAGTGAACGTAGATTCTGTAGATCTCGTGGGCGATGATGGATGCGTGCTTGGGATCCATACCTTCGCCTTCCAGCGCGAGTGAAAATTGCAGCGTGTCCATCGAATATCCTTATCGCAATAGGGCTTGCCACTCGTGCGTGGCCTTGATGACAGCGTTGATAATCGTCGGCGCGCGCGTGTACATCAGCACGAGAAACATCAAGCCCACCAGGGCGCACATGGGCCAGACAAACCAGCGAATGAGTCGGTCCGTTTGTTTATCAGCCTCTTTGCGCCTGCGGTCTTCTTCCTCGTGTTGGCGTTCCCACCGCTCACGATCCTTACTTATCTGTGGCGCCAAGTCTGACTCGCCCATGTTTCTCCCGCTGTTCAAGCGGCAGCCAACTCGAACGGCGACTCGCCCGCGAGTGCGGCCTTGTTCCGCTATCGCAAATCATGCGCTTCGGCAGGTGACACCAGCATAGGGTACACCCATGGCGCAGAGCTTGAGGGGGGCCATTTTGATCGGTCGAAGGAGGATTGCACACGGGACACGCAGTCGACGCCATTGACCGCCTCCATCATCCTCTCGCTGCCGTATGATCCGTGCCTGCAAAAGACGCTTGTCCGCCGGCACGGGAATGATTGGAATACTGTCGCAGAGCCGCTTGGGTGTCAGCCGCTCGTAGCATGCGCAGAACTGAAACAAGCCGAGGTAGTGAAAGACGAGGGGGATCCCTTTAGCCGGCTGGACGCTAGCTGCCGGGCGTGTCTGGCTTCCAGATGAAGCCCGACTGCGACGTTTTCAATCTCGCGCTGTACGTCGCCGTCTTTTTGTCCCATATAGGTCCGCCGATCAACCTTTACGTTCGGTGCGCTCGCCCTTAACAGCCGAATTAGGGATTCAAAATTTTTCAGAATTTTTGTCGCTGTTTGCGTGCACGAATTTTATGGGACCCGCGCTGAGGTCAAAAGCGGGTATGCCGGGGGCGAAGACTGAAAGTCGCCCTGGGTGATCGGAGACTGGACAATGCATCGTCGGAGAGGCCGACGGCAACGGCGAGCAGCGCTGTTCTGTCGACTGCAGCATCGCGAGAATAACAATCGCGATCAAGGCAGCAACGGGCGCCACCGACGTTCGGTGTCCGATACGGCGTCGCGGCGCTCACTTGTGCAAGCGCGATTTATGGACGGCCCAGCGCGTTATAGATGGTCTGCCTTGCCACGCCGAAGTTCGCAGCCAGCTCAGCCTTGGACTCGCCCCTGGCAACCCGCTGCCGCACCTCAGCTATTTGGGCTTTGGTAAGTGATGGCTTACGTCCCTTGTACACATTGCCTTTCGCCTTCGCCAGCGCAATCCCCTCTCGTTGGCGTTCGCGGATGAGGGCGCGCTCGAACTGCGCAAAGCCGCCCAGCATCGTCATCATGAGGCGCGCCATTGGGTCGTCGCTGTTTCCACTGAAGGTGAGCCGTTCCTTCACGAACTCGACGCACACTCCTCCCGAAGTGAGTTCACGCACCATCCGCAATAGGTCCTCCGTGTTCCGTGCAAGCCGGTCCATGCTGTGGACAACCAGCGTATCGCCCTCGCGCACGTAGTCGTGTGCCATCTGTAGCTGTGGGCGCTGCGTGTCCTTGCCGCTGGCCTTGTCGGTGAACACCTTGTCAAGCGCAAGGCCGTCTAGCTGCCTCTCCGGGTTCTGATCGACCGTGCTCACCCGCACATAGCCGATCCTCTGCCCCTTGCTCATGATGGGCTTCCTTTAGATTGGTGTACCGCCGGTGTACCGCCTCGTGTCTCGACTGGGCTGTATAAGTAAGTTCTAGATTATGATGGACATACTGTCAAAGAATTCAAATCGACTTCAGTTGTACACGCAGAGGCGGCGTTTCGGCCAACGCGGATCGTCCATCTAAGGTGTACTTCAGATTGACACTGGGTGGACAATGGTATCCCGCCATACTTGCTGCCGTAGGCGACGAGGCATGAGGGCTCAGCGCAATTTTCTATCGCAAATGTCTCGACAAGAGTGAACTCTGGCTTAAAACGTTGCGCGCACGGATCGAAGCCCTCGAAAACTGCGATCAAATCATCGAACCTGGGATGCCAACCTGCGACCGTAACGGCGCGAGATTTGCCTTTGCCTGCTTTTGCCTGCGCGAACGGTTCGGCGAGCGACCGTACCTTTCGACGGACACAATCAAACGTCGTACCGCGTCGCTTTTTAGGTGATCCACCCCTCTCCCCTTTAGCAAGGGCAGGCTGCCGCTCGCGCTACCGGTTGTTTACTGCGTCGGTAAATTTGCATCGTCCGGCTTCTCATACACGACGCAGGTCACACGGCCGGCGCCCAGCATCGACACTGCCTCATCCCGCGAACGCCGCCGCTGTGGCCAGCGTCGAGTGATGCCGGGGACGAGCCCTTCGCTTTTAGCAATAACAGTAGTCGGTTCTACCACACCAATGTACGGGTAAACTCAGCCGAAAGACCAAACACACGCTTAGGACTACAACAAGTGCTGCCGACTATGATTTCGATCTCGTGTGCGCGCGCGATAGCTGTATACGAATACGACCACATAAGGGTAATGGGAGCGGGCCCGTCACCGCCATTGAGGCCTCGTGCGACGAGTGTCGGCGCATACGCGCGGAGAGAGCAGCGGTGCGAGCTCCATAATCAGTTGCCGGGCAAGCACCCCGCGAAACGCCACCCTCGCGTGTGCGCGCGATAGTTGTATTGGTTTCGAACGTGTGCAACTGCATAAAAATAAACTCGCGAATCGCTAGCCGACATGCCGTATCGGCTCGCCGCATCACGTGCCTAGGCGGAACTGATGGACCTCCATGCTGTCCGACGGGGCGCCGCTCTGGACCTGATATGCGAGCCCGGTGAAACGCCCCCATCGGCACCGCACGCCTTGGTGAGATAGCTGAGCCTCGCATAGCTCCCGAGGCTCACCGCTCCACCCAGGAAACAAGGCCCCCCGTCAGTGCCCTGAACCTAGACGAGATTGACCTCCACGCAACATAGCCCCCGCGATCGCAGCCCGAATGAAGATAGAACGGTGGAACGGCCCCCGCCAGTACCACGCGCCTACGAGGTTACTGAGTCTCGCAGCATCTCCCGAGGGGCGCAGCTCCAGTAACAAGATAGACCGAATGAATAGGAGCACCCGCCGGTACAGCGGGTCCCAGGCGGAATTGACCGTCGCACAGCCCCGGTCGCGTGACCACCGCTCAAAGGGAAGTACATTAGCGGAAGAACGGCATGCCACAGGCTGCCGCCTGGCGCAGGAATTCGTGCTCGCAGCGCGCCGTGGCAAAGTCTCCGGTGCGCTTGACCATGGCCCCGCCCCTTTCGACGTTCACAGCGTTGTGCCACGCGCCGCAGTGCCAGACGAGTTCCCCGAATTGGCGATCGCGGTGCAGCGACACCTTCGCCTCTGGATACGCAATTTTCGCGAGGTAGGCTGCCGTCTCTGCCTCTTCGGCGCTCGCAAAGCTTTTGGTGCTAATTTCAGCAACGCGGGTCCGCACGACCATCACCCATTGAGTTTCCGTCATTTTCGTATCCATCAAAAAGTGAAACATCTGCGCCGCGGGAGGAAGGCGGTCCAACGGCAACACACAAGTGGACGCAAAATGACGCACCCTTATAGGTGGGTGCGTCTTTTGCGTCTTTCGTCCTGAAACACAAAAAACGCAAATCCGTCTTTTTGGGTCTTTTGCGTCGCGCTCAGACGGCCCACAGCCAGTCGTCGTTGATGCCATAAATGCCACGCGCCGACATCGCCTCGATTGCGCGTTGGGCGTTCGTGTGCCGGCGCTTCGGCTCACATGCGAGTGTTGCGCTTCCGGCCCGCATGGCGGCTTCCAGCTCGACGCAGGGTCGACCGGGCGGTGCGCCGCCTTCGCCGACGTTCATCGACGCGCGCAGCAGTTCGTTGACGGCCTTATAGACAAGCTTCTGGTTCGGACCTTGAGGCTGCGGCCGGCGCGCTTCCTTCATTGCGCCGTCGGATTCCACCACACAGCTCGTGATGGCATCGCCATGGTCATCCTGGCCAAGCTCCACGTCGTGCAACACGAAGGGATGGGTGCCCCCATCCACGTCGTCCTTGCTCTTGGCCACCGACCATTCGCGGCGGCTGTCGGCGCGCGACACCTCGATGGCCGCGTCGAGCGCCGCATACAAGCTCGAATGGCCCCGCAACCCTCTCGTCGTGTCCTTGCCCGTGTGATGGACGAGCAGCACCAGCCCGCCAACCCACTTCTGCAGGCGCTTGGCAGCGGCGATGATGTTGCCCATGTCGACGGACGAGTTTTCATCGGCGCCGGGTGCGGCGCGGTTGAGCGTGTCGAGCACCACCAGCCCGCCCACCCCGCCTTCGTCTTGAATCGCGCTGGCGAGCGCGGCGAGGTCCTCACGGTCGCGCAAATCGAACGGCTCCGTCACAAAGCGCAGGCCATCCGGCAAGGGCTTTTCGTGGTGCTTGGCCCACGCGTTAATGCGCTTACCCATGCCGGCATCGCCTTCCAGGACGCAGTAGGTCACCGGGGATTGCGTGACGCGATGCCCAAACCACGTGGGCGCGCCAATCCCGATGGCTGCGGCCAAATCGAGCGCCAAGAAGGACTTGCCACTCCCGCTCGGCCCGTACAGCGCCGCCAGCCCCTCGCACGGCAATACGCCACGCACGAGCCATTGCATCGGGGGCGCCTTCGCCAGGTCGGCGGCAGTGCGTAACTGGTAGCGCGGACGCGAATGCTTTTGCGCGACTGTAACGCCATTGGCGCGATACGCCTTGCGTAAAGCATGGGGGTTTGCGCCTGCCTCCTGCGCCATCTGTATGAGCGTGCCGACCGCAGTTGTTCGTCCGTTCGGGCCCAACGCGCCGGCTCGCTCAAACTTCTCGGTAAAAGCCGTCCGGATGTCGCCCCCCTGATACTTCTCGGAGCGCTCCGAGGCCCGTATCCCAACCTCGATGGCCTCTTCTTCCTGCTGCGTGCCTTTGTACATTCCTGCCAGCCCGCAGATGACCTTGCTAAACCATTCAGGCTCTGGCATATCCATGTTGATATGGCGAAGCACGCAGCAATCAAACTCCTCTGGGTCATTCCACCCGTGATCCTGCTTCAATTGCAACGGATCGACCATTAGTGGACCACCATCTGTTCCACGGTGCGCGGCTGGCGCGATGCGGGCTTTGCTGATGCCAGCGTGGTCCGCATATGGCCGCGAACCTTTCACCAATGCGACCGGATTGAATCCATACTTGGCACCAACCATTTTCGATGTGTAGTGTAGATGCGCGGTGCCGAACGGCGAGGGGTCCACGCCTACGATGGACTTGACCCACGCATGCATGTCCGGCTTGGCATACGGCTCCGCGAGGATGAACCAGATATGTGCCTTGAACCGGTCGTGGTTCTGCGGCAACACCGAGCTAGCTGACAATTGCAATATGAAGTCAACGTCGTGATAGCCCTGCGGCAGATGTTGCTTTATCCAGTCGCGCGCGATCTCCACACGATCAGCTATCGGGCAGTAGCCCATGATGCCCATCGGATCGAACTGGGCGCGCGTCCAATCGTCCACGTCAAACATGGCGACACGGGTAAGCGCCTTTGTGTCAAAGTTTTGCCCTAGCTTTCGCAGCTCAAGGCATCCGTCACGTAAGCGTGTCGCAAGGCGGTCGTCTCCCAGTGCGTCTGCTTTGGCCCCTCTGTCCGGCTCGTTTGGCGCAAGCTCTACGCGCGGCGGCTCAGTGACGATGGCGCTGTGCGGATCGTCCGCGAGCTCAAGCAACAACGAAAACAATTCTTCCGGCGTGCCACAAGGGACCTGTCGCGCGGCAAACCACTTTGCGGCGCTGTGCGCTTTCACGCTGCCATCGAGCAGCAATTCTTTGGCAAGTTTTAGCAGACGTCCGGTCGTCGTCAGGACAGTGACCCCGAGGGACACAGGACGTTTGTCCATCACAGGCTGTACTTGAGTAAGCGGGTTCGCTACCATAACCTTGTTAAGTTAAGTTGTACTTAGTTCCACAGAGTCTGCTCAGAACAGACGGTCCAAGGTTTTCTTTTGCTGTGGGTCGCTAGGAGCGGGCGAAGAAGCCGGGTGTTTCTTCCGCGAACATCATGCCGGCGTGAACCGCGTGATCGCTTGGGGTGCTCATTGAGCGAGGGGCTGTTTCATTAGGGAGCCTCCGCCCGGTAGTTCACAGGGTCGCGGAAGAATTTGTGGAGTTCGGACGCCGGCCAGACCGTGCATCGACCGCCCATGCGGATCGGCGCCGGCGCCTTGCCTTCGAGCACCAGCTTGCGCCAGGTCTCACGACTGAACGGCAAAAACGCCGCGAATTGTTTGAATCGGAAAAGCCCCACGTCGGGAAGCGTGATCGGCATCTCCGCGGACGAAACGAAGCGTCCTGCCGGCTTCGTGCCTTCGCTGGTTGTTACGAGCGTTTGATTCGCCATGTTGTTCCTTGTCAAAGGTTGTGAAACATGGCTTCGGAATTTATAGATTGGTACCCGCTCGGAATAGGCGCGAAGGGTCGCGCCATTCTGCTGGAGAATGGGCGCGCCATTTCGGACAACCGCGCCGGATATGGCGCGGAAGGGTGCGACTATTTTTTGCGCCGCCCAGCGGGCAAATCGTTCGCACGCAGGATGGTGGCCATAGCTTCGGCCGTTCGCTCGGTAACTTTTTGTGTCACCAACCACTCCACCACATCCTTGTTCGTCGGCGCCGTGGAAGGGTCGGCCGGATCGTAAAGCGACCAGAATTTTTGGGCAGCAGCGTCCATCTGACGAAGCAGACGTGTATCGTGATCGCCCCAAGGCCATTTCGAAGGCACGGAGCGGGAAGCTGATGGGGAGTCCCAGTAGGGGTCGTACGGGGGGTTGTATTCTCCAAAGAATTCCACGAGCGCTGCGGGAAGACGCCACCGGTTCTTAGCAGCCCAGGCGACAAACTCCTCCACCATTATCGTTGCGTCGATCGTCGGGTTTTCGCTGGGGCCGGAGACGATAGCCAACGGCTTACCGATGCCCGCGTTCCGCGCGGCGACGAAGAGTCGGTCATTAAATGATTGCGATTCAGCAGGCGCGGTTCCGAACTCGGCGCCCCTGCCCCACTCGACCTTGTCCGGGTCGATGTTTTCAGAGAGCGACACCAACTCGCGAATCGTCGCTTCGGAGATGTGCGCCCATCTGTTCCAGTTCGGCCGGCGATCGGCTTCTGCAGCAGATGCCGTTCCTTTCGCCGTCGAGGTCGCAGCCGCCGCATCGCGTGCGTGCTCAGGGTTCGTACGGCAGTCCTCGCTACCCGGCTCGATGCCCACAGTCTGTCGGTCTTTCATTCCAGCCCTTAAGTGCTATTTCACTCGCGCGTCGAGTTTGCAAGCGCCTCGACTACTCCATGCCCGCACCGCCGCGCGCGGTCAAACCAGTGCGGGCGCAGCGGTGCTGCAAACGGCTGGAGTCGTCAGCGGGCGATTGTACTGTTTCGAAGCCAACGATGGATCAGCGGACAATGCCACCATGGCGACGGGATCGCGCCCAGTGAGCGAGATGTGGGGAGGCATCTTGCGCAAGGTGGCAGAAGAGAAAATCGCCAGCAGCATCCGACGACGACGCCTTTCCCGCGAAGGCATGCATACTGTTGAACAAACGTTAGCACTGGACGTGTCGCTGCGCGCGGTAGTGCTGATCGACGGATTCAACCCAACCGTGTTGAATCGCTAGCGCAAGCAGTAACTCAGCGTCGTGTAGGCTGTCTCAAGATGCTCCGCCTAATGTCCAGCGGTTGAGGCAGCGACGACGGTTCATGTCGAGTGCGCTTCTGCGACTGCTATCGGGTCGATCCGGGGTTCGGCCTTAAGCGAGTCGAGATAGTCCGCCCATGCCTGCATCATCCGGATACGGTCGTCAATGAACTTCGTCCTGTTGTAGGCAGTTCCGAGCGCGTCCGGCACCTTGTGAGCAAGCTGGTGCTCGATGACTTCGCCCGGAAAGCGCAGGTGCTCATGCAGGATTGTGCGCGCCATCGCCCGAAACCCGTGGCCCGTAATCTCTGTCTTGGTGTCGAATCCCATCCGCCGCAACGCCGCGTTCACTGCCGCGCCACTCATCGGTTTTTTGACATCCCGTCCAGGGAAAACGTAGGTGCGTTGACCGGTAAGGGCGTACAACTCGCGCAGGATCGCGACAGCCTGCGTGGCGAGCGGTACCAGATGCTGGGTCTTTGTCTTCGAAACCGTGTAGCGCCACTGCGCCTTATTGAGATCGAAGTGCGCCCACTCCGCGGTGCGGAGCTCCCCGGGCCGGACAAACAGCAGCGGCGCCAGCTGCAACGCGCACTGAACAACGAACGTGCCTTGGAACGCGTCGAGCGCGCGCAGCAGTCCAGCCACCTCGGAAGGCTCCGTAACGGATGGGAAGTGAGTATGGCGCGCCGCCGGCAGTGCGCCGCGCAGATCCGCGCTGACATCACGCTCGGCTCGCCCGGTAGCGATCGCGTAGCGGAAAACCTGACCACAGTTCTGGTGGACACGGTGCGCAGTATCAAGCGCTCCGCGGGCTTCTACCCGGCGCAGCACCGCGAGCACTTCTGGGGCGGCAATCTCGGCAATGGGGCGACCGCCGAGCCACGGAAACACATCCTTCTCAAGGCGTCCCATGACTTTTTCGGCGTGGGACTTTGCCCATCCCGATTGGTACTTCGCGAACCACTCACGGGCGACAGCTTCAAAGCTGTTGGCCGCACGCTCCGCCGACCCAGCCCGCTGGACTTTACGCTCGACGCCCGGGTCAACCCCATTCGCCAGCAGCTTGCGAGCGGCGTCCCGGCGCTCGCGTGCGTCCTTCAAGCCGACGTCAGGATACACGCCCATTGACAGGCTCTTCTCCTTACCCCCAAACCTGTACTTGAGCCGCCACCACTTACCCCCGGCGGGAGTAACGAGCAGATACAGCCCACGCTCGTCAAACAGCTTCTGCTGCTTGTCGGTGGGCTTTGCGTTGCGGACCTTCAGATCAGTAAGCGCCATGATTAACCCTTGGGAATGACGGCGCGCGTCGCATCCAGAAAGACACGAAGCTCGGCGGTTTCGGCGCCAGTCATGTTCATGCATCGTTTTCCCAGCCGCAATGACAGGGCTCCGTCGCTATCCAGTGTGAAGCGCATCGCCGCCTCCCTTCGATCCTGCTCGTCACGCTGTGCAATGCGCTCCTCCTTGCGCAGCTCCGCCGGATCGATGCCGGCAACCAGCAATTTGCGCGCTTCGTCGCGCCGCTTGCGCGCCTCGCTTACAGTCACATCTGGAAATACGCCCAGCGCCAACCGCTTTTCTCTGCCCCCTACCCGATACTTGACCCGCCAATACTTGCCCCCGGACGGATGAATCTCGAGAATCAAGCCCCGACTGTCGTACAGCCGCCAGATCTTCGCGCGCGGGCCCGCGGCGCGGATCGCCGCGTCCGTCAAAGGAGTCCGGGCAGTTCTGGCCATTTGGGGGTAGCAGGTCCGGTAAGCATGGGGGCGACCACCATAGCTACCCCGGTTTGGGGGTTGTAGTCACTGGGATAATCTTGTGGAAGTTTGCAACAAAAAACCCCGTGAGGCTAGGCCTGACGGGGTTTTCTGGTAAAACTTTGGTGTTGCTTGGAATCGACTTGGTGGAGAGGAGGAGGATCGAACTCCCGACCTTCGCATTGCGAACGCGACGCTCTCCCAGCTGAGCTACCCCCCCAACGTGCGAACAATTCTAGCACAGCCGTTTTCTATTTTGCCAAGCCCGCGACGGCGGGAAAACATCACTTCGAAGGCGCCCCCGCCAACACCCAATCCACCACCGCTCGAACATCCGCATCGCTCATGGACTGATGCGCCGGCATCGGAATCATGCCCCACACGCCGGAGCCGCCATCCTTAACCTTGCGCACGAGTTTCGCCGGCGCCTGCGCATCGCCCTTGTACTTCGCGGCGATCTGTTGAAACGACGGACCGACCAGTTTGCGGTCCACCGCATGACATCCCATACACGCATTCGCATTCGCGACCGTGCGTCCGCGCGGCGCATCGGCGGCGCGCGCAGCCGTCGCACCGAAGCTCGCTAACACGCCAATCAGCACCGCAGAAGTCACGACCGCAACACCACACTTCATGGCACCGCCTTCGGATTACCCGGACGCACCGAACTAGAGTTGTTAACCGGCGCGGGAGCCTGCTGTTCAAGCGGCCGCGCGCTCACCGACGAATCCGGAATCGCGCCGACCGTCGGCTCGCCTGCATCCGGCTGCGAAGCCACGACCGGCGCGGTAGCCGCCGCCGTGGCCGCGGCCGCTGCTTCCTGCGGCTGAATGTACTGGAACACCTTCACGACCTGGACCACACCCGGCACACGGCTCGCGACATCGGCGCCGCGATTGCCTTCGTCCATCGTCACGAGCCCCATCAGGTACACCGAGCCCCGCTCGGCCACCACCTTGAAGTTGTTCGCTGAAATGTTCTTCTCGGCGATCAGCGCGGTCTTCACACGCGTTTCAAGATAAGTGTCGTTGGTACGTGACGAAAACGAGCTGGCCGGCATGATCGCCAGTTCGTTGACGATCGTATTGACGTTGTTCAAGCCTCGCACGATGCTCTCGGCGCGCTGCTTCGACACGTCCCCCGCCACCTCGCCGGTCAGCAACACGCGGCGGTTGAATACCGCCACGTTGACGTGCGCGTTATCCGGCAAATTCTGGCTGATCTGCGACAACGCCTTCACCTGCAACTCGCGATCTTCGGTCTGCGCACCAAGCGTGCGCCGGTCGGTCGCCATCAGCGCGCCCCCGCCCGCCGCGCCGGCGACGGCGAGAAAGCAGCCCTGCAACGTCGCCGACAGCCCCGCCGCGAACCCAATCACCAGCACGGTTCTCACCAGTGTCTTCTTGACGCGGAATACGCTCATCAACTAGCTCTCCTTCGGAATCAGTCTCAGTCTTCGCCCAGCAACATGGCATCGATGCCGTCGCATAGACAATGGATGGTCAGCAAGTGCACTTCCTGAATACGCGCGGTGCGCTCGGACGGCACGCACACGTGGATGTCGGTATCGCTCAATACTTCCTGCATGCGTCCGCCGCCCTTGCCGGTCAGCGCGACTACGATCATCTCGCGCTCATGCGCGGCTTCGATCGCGGCGAGCACATTCGCGGAATTGCCGGACGTGGTGATCGCGAGCAGCACGTCGCCCGGTTGACCGAGCGCCCATACCTGCTTCGAGTAAATCTGCTCGAACGAATAGTCGTTGGCGATAGCGGTGAGCACGGACGTGTCGGTGCTTAGCGCGATCGCCGGCAAGCCCGGCCGCTCGCGCTCGAAGCGGCCGATCAGTTCGGCGGCGAAATGCTGCGCATCGGCCGCCGAGCCGCCGTTGCCGCAAGCAAGAATGCGATTGCCGTTTGCCAGCGCGGCGAACATCGTGTCGATCGCAGCGGCGATCGGCATCGACAGGGTTTCGAGGGCTTCGAGTTTGACTGCCGCACTGTCGCGGAAGTGTTGTTGAATGCGTTCGACTGACATCGAGTCTCTATCTTCTACCGCGAATGGACCGCACTGCGCAGCCCTGTTGTGAAGTCGTATTGCAAAGTCGCGCCACGCCGATGAACGCTGCCGGCAACGCCGTGCGTAAGCGCAAAATCATCGTGAAATGCGCGGCTTCCTGAGTTGTCGGCGTGGCCCAACGGCTCGCGCGCGAGCGCAAGTTTATCGTACTCACACCCTTCTCCGCGCATCGCGTCAGACTTCGTCGGCGCGAAACGCATCGCGCAACCAGACGAGCCGGCCGCCGTCGAATGCAATCACGTCGAAACGGCACGCGGGCTGATCTCCCGAAGCGCCAGTGCGAGTTGCCAGATAGTGCTGTGCCGCGCGCACGATGCGTTGCTTCTTTTGCCAACCGATGCTCGCGGCCGCGCCCCCGTAGCGACGCTGCGCGCGGGCACGGACTTCGACGAATACCAGCGCGCCGTCGCGCTCGCGCATCACGAGGTCGATCTCGCCGCCCCGGCACGACACGTTATGCGCAACGAAATGCAAACGTTGGCGCTGAAGAAACTCGCGCGCGCGCAACTCGAAAGCCGCGCCGACGAGTTTGGACCCGGCGGGTCGGGAAAAGTTGTGGAGTGGACCGGCACGCTTTGGTGGGGCAGTTTTCGGTGGCGTACCCGGCGCCGTCTCCAATGTAGTTCTCGGCGCGCCCGTCGATGCTATCCGACGCTCGGTTGTGATCGACGCCGTCCGCCGCGCAATCCCGTGTGCCGTTCCCGGCGCTGTCCGCAGCGAAGTCTCCGGCGCAGTTCTCGGTTCACTCTTCAGCGCTGCCCTACACTCATTTGTTATTGGTGCCGCCCCCTGCATCGTGTCCATCGCGCTCCGCGGCGCGGTCTTCTGCGCGGTCCTCGACTCAGTTGTCATTAGCGTCGCCCCCGCCGCAATCCCCGCTGCAGACCGGCACACCTCCGCCGTCTCACCGCCGCCCAGGCTGCGCAATCCCGCATGGCACAATGGCGGCCTCATTCCGTCTGTTTGCGTCTTCTGCCTCATGACTTCTCTCTCCGAACTCGCGCAAGGGCAGCAGTACCCCGCCGCCGCGCTGTATGTGGTGGCCACGCCGATCGGCAATATCGCCGACGTTACGCTGCGCGCGTTGCATGTGCTCGGACTCGTGGATCGGATCGCCGCCGAAGACACCCGCAACACCGGTCAATTGCTCACGCGCTACGGCATCTCGAAGCCGCTCGTCGCCGTGCATCAACACAACGAGCGAGCCGCGGCACTGCGGCTGATCGAGCATCTGCAGGCAGGCGAGCGCGTGGCCTACGTGTCCGATGCGGGTACACCCGGCATCTCGGACCCCGGCGCAAAACTCGTCGACGCCGTCCGCGAAGCCGGTTTCCCAGTCATCCCGCTGCCCGGTGCGAGCGCGCTCACAACCGCGTTGAGTGCGGCCGGCGACTGGGCCGCGACGTTCTCGTTCCTCGGCTTCCTGCCGCCGAAGGCAAAGGCCCGCGCCGCGACGTTGCAGTCGCTCGCAGAACATCCACACGCGATGGTGTTTTACGAAGCGCCGCATCGCATCGTCGAAACGGTGCAGGCACTTGCCGACGCGTTCGGCGGCGAGCGCAAGCTGCTGATCGCACGGGAATTGACGAAGTTACATGAAGCGCTGCATCGCGGCACCCTGGCCGAAGGGCCAACGTGGCTCGCCGCCGATCCGAACCGGCAACGCGGCGAATTCGTACTGGTGGTGGAAGGTGTGTCGACGGAAGCCGCCGGCGAACAGGATCACGACGCGTTGCTGCGCATCCTGCTGGAAGAGTTGACAGTGAGCAGCGCGGCGAAAGTGGCGGCAGCCATCACCGGCGCGTCGCGCAATGCGCTGTACGCGCGCGCGTTGGCGCTGAAGGCGGATGAAGAATAAAACAGAGGGATAAAAGAAAAGGGCCGCGGCAGTTTCGACTGCGCGGCCCTTCGTTTTTCTGCAGACACGACATGCATGATCGCCGTGCTGCGCGGCGCCACCAGCGCCCCCTGGGCGGCGCACCGGCTGCCACTACATCACTTCTCGGCGCTCGAACCCGAGTTGGACGCCAGTGTTTCGTTCATCTCGGCGCGTGCTTCCTGCTGCGTCAGACCGTCGATCTGGACCCGCGCCGTCCCGATATGGCGCATGTCGAGCGCAGTCGCGGCCGCCGCCGACAGGTCGATCACGCGACCGCGCGCGTACGGACCACGGTCGTTGATACGCACGATGACCGAGCGCGAAGTGGCAGGATTGGTCACGCGCACATACGAGCCGAGCGGCAGCGTACGATGCGCGGCCGTCAGCGCGTGCATGTCATAACGCTCGCCGTTAGCGGTACGGCGGCCATGAAAGAAACGACCGTACCACGATGCGCGACCCGTCTGATGAAAGTCCGACACGTCCGTGCCGTCATCAGTCAGAGGCTTTGCGTCGGCCAACGGAGTGCCTTGGGCGGTCGGCTCTGATGCCGGCGCGCTACCGTAGGATTGCGGTCCGAAAGAGCCCGTTTGCGCTGATTTCGTGCTGCGCGGCACGTCGTTTGCAGACGTGTCGCTGGCGCCCGGAGGCGTGGCGCAACCGGCCAGCACAAAAAAGGCAAAAAGAGTCCCCAGACTGCGGGATAACCGAGTTTTCATAAGACGTGCAATCAAATTGTCGAGCCGCATCACGCGAAGTTTGAGCGTGTTGCCTGCGACTCCGGCGGCAATGGACGACAACGCGCCGCGCAGACGAGCGCAGTACGTCAAAGCCCGGATGCGACTTACTCAGCCGCTACCGCACGGTTAATTTTCACGTCTGGCGCAACCTGTCCCCGGCAGCCTGACCAGACCCCACATGCCGCCATCGAACGTGGCAAACACGTTCTTGCGCGCGCAACTCAGCGCGCAGGAACGGCGGCGTAGGCCCCACCCAGCGTCACGGCAGTTAAGTCCGTTGCAGGCGCGCGGCGCCTGGCTGGGCAAGACGTGTGCATCGAACGCATCGATGCTTGATGGCCGTCGACAACCGCAACAGCCCATACTTGAATGGCGATCCGCGGACCCATTTTTGATGGGGACGCATCGCCGTGTGACATGCACAGTTTCCTGTGCATTGAGTCCATTATACCTAAAACAAAATTTTGAGATGGCAAGCACCTGAAAACCTTGATGAATCTTCACGTTTGCCGCAAAAATGGGCAGACGAATACCCGCTGCGTTGGGCGTCCAAGCCTCGGTGACGAGCGGCGCGAGGCCGGTACAATCAACGTTTTTCCAGCGGCGCCGTCATCCATGAAAGTCACTTTGATCCCCGTCACGCCGTTCCAACAGAACAGCTCGCTACTCGTTTGCGAGGCGACCGGGCGCGCGGCCGTCGTCGATCCCGGCGGCGACCTCGATGTCATCCAGGGCGAAATCGCGCGTCTGAAAGTGACGGTCGAAAAGGTCTTCCTGACTCATGGCCACATCGATCATTGCGCGGGTGCGAAGACGCTGGCCACGCACTATGGCGTGCCGATCGAAGGCCCTCATCCCGACGAGCGCTTCTGGCTCGACAAGCTGCCGGATCAAAGCACGCGCTTCGGCTTCCCGGCCGCCGACGCCTTCGAGCCCGACCGCTGGCTGCAGGACGGCGACGCCGTGCGCTTCGGTGACGAAACGCTAGAGGTTTATCACTGCCCAGGGCACACGCCCGGTCACGTGGTATTTTTCAGCCGCGCCCACCGGCTCGCGCTGGTGGGCGACGTGCTGTTTGCCGGCTCGATCGGCCGCACGGATTTTCCGCGCGGCAATCACGCCGACCTGGTGCGCTCGATTCGCGAAAAGCTCTGGCCGCTCGGCGACGACGTCACCTTCGTGCCGGGCCACGGTCCCACTTCGACATTCGGCGCAGAACGCCGTACCAATCCCTATGTCGCCGACGGGGTGCAAGCATGAGCAGCGAAATCTACGTCAGCACCGATGTGGAAGCGGATGGTCCGATTCCCGGCCCGCATTCCATGCTGAGTTTCGCCTCCGCCGCGTACACCGAAGACAAGCGGCTGATCGCCACTTTCTCGGCCAATCTCGAACTGCTCGACGGCGCCCAGCCGCATCCCGTGCAGGAAGCGTGGTGGAAGACCCAGCCCGACGCCTGGGCCGCCTGCCGCAAGGACTTGCAGAGTCCCGAGGCCGCGCTGACGGCCTATGTCGACTGGGTCGAGGCGCTGCCGGGCAAGCCGGTGTTCGTTGCGATGCCGGCCGGCTTCGACTTCACCTATATGTTCTGGTACATGATGCGGTTTGTCGGCCGTTGCCCGTTTTCCTGGTCGGCCCTCGATATCAAGACGCTGGCTTTCGCGATGACCGGTCTGCCGTATCGCAAGAACATCAAGCCGCGCTTTCCCAAGCACTGGTTCGACGATCACCCGCACACGCATGTCGCGCTGGACGACGCGATCGAACAGGGCGCGCTTTTCTGCAACATGCTCAAGGAGTTGCGCGCGAGTCAGGCGACCCTGCTCGTGGCCGCCAAAGAAGGGGACGACTCAGGACAAAACACCACCGAGGAACCGGCAAATTAGGCGATCTCCCTCGCGTAAGCCGTTTTACATTGCGTTTCGTTTTCGCGCCCTCTACCATGCGTTGATACGGCGACGCAAACGGAGGCGCAGTTGACACTCGATACGTTCTCACAAAAGATCCTGCGCCTGCTGCAGCTGGACGCACGCCGCTCCGTGCAAGAGATTTCCGATCAGGTCGGTTTGTCGAGCACGCCATGCTGGCGGCGCATCAAGGACATGGAACAATCGGGGGTTATCCAGCGCTACACGGCGCTGCTCGATCGGGAAAAGCTCGGGCTGCACGTGTGTGCGCTCGCGCATATCCACCTGACGCGCCACACCGAGGGCGGCGTCGAACAGTTCGAGCGGGAAATCGCCACCTGCCCCGAAGTCACCGAGTGCTACAGCACGACCGGCGAATCCGACTACATCCTCAAGATCGTCGCACCCGACATCAAGGCGTACGACAGCTTCCTGCACGAACGCATCTTCAAGATTCCGGCCGTCGCGCAGGTGCGCACGAGCGTCGTGCTGCGCGAAATCAAATTCGATACACAATTGCCGCTGTGATGGGAGCGGGGCAAGCTGGCGCGCTCTTCTGCGGAGTGTTTGAGTGCCGGGTTGAAGCTGTTGAAGCTGTTGAAGCTGTTGAAGCTGTTGAAGCTGTTGAAGCTGTTGAAGCTGTTGGAGCGCAAATCAGGCAGCGCTGTGCGGTTCCGCAGCTTTGACGTGAGTGCTTGCCGTACCGCCTTTCGGCGGTGTCGCTGCGCCGGCGACGCCAGATTCGGCCGTGGACACATTCACTTCCCGCAGCACCTCCACCTTGCGGGCGCCCAGGCGGCGCTTGAGCGCTTCCAGATCGACATGCGCAGGCATCGACGCGCTGCCGGCGTCCTGACCGCCGGAAGGCGCCGCCGGCAACACCATCTGCACGTCGAGTCCGGTGCTCAGGTAGTGAATGTTGACCGCCGTGGCTTTTATCCCGCCGCCCGCCAACGCCGCGTTGACCTCCGCGACCACCCGTTCCCGGCTCGGCAGATCGACGGGCGGGTGCGCCACCGCATCGTTCTCGGGATCGACGTGGATCAGCGCGTCGAGTACGCGGCTGTCGGTTAATACGCGCAGCCGCGCCGACTCAGCAATGTAATGCCCCTCCGACACGGAGATCAGCGGATCGACCAGGATGTGGGCGTCGACAAGCGCAAAGTCGCCCATCTTGCGTGTGCGCAATTCATGCACGTCCCGTACGCCGTGCGTCGCAAGCAGTAGCGCGCGCATGTCGGCGGTAGCAGCTTCGTCGAGCGCGCGGTCGGACAGATCCTGCAGCGCGTCCCAGCCGAACATCCAGCCCATGCGCGCCACCATGAAACCCACGATCGCCGCGGCGATAGGATCAAGCAGACGCACGCCGGCAAGACTGCCGACCACGCCGATTGCGACCACCAATGACGACGCCGCATCAGACCGCGCATGCCACGCATTCGCAATCAGCATGGCGGAGCGCACACGCTGCGCTTCACGCAGCATGTAGCGGAAAAGGCTTTCTTTGGAAATCAATACCAGTACGGCAACGGCGAGCGCGCTCGCGTGGACGGCGGGAATGCTTTGCAAATTGGCGAGCCGCGTTCCGGCGCGCCATAACATTCCGACGCCAACCGCAATTAGCAATGCGCCCAGAAATAATGAAGCAACCGTTTCATAACGGCTATGTCCGTAATTGTGATCCGCATCGGGCTTCGCGCCGCTCTTCCGATTGGCAATCAGCACGACAAAATCGGAAATCAGATCCGCAAGCGAATGGATACCGTCGGCGACGAGTGCCTGCGAATGGGCAAACACACCGACGACGATTTGCAGCGCCATCAACACGCTATTGAGGACAATACTCACAAACGTGCTTTTGCGCGCGACGCGGTGTTTTTCGGCGGATTGGGCTGCGGCGGCGGTAGGCATCTCAGAGTCGGGATCAAAAGTTCAATCCTCATATTCTAGCTGGCAGACTTCAGGCCAGGCTGCGGAAATACCAAAAAATCCTTTTAAATCAGCCGGTTATCTAAACGAAAAGCATTCGTGTTTCAACTACACGGAGCGCATAGGGCGAAACACCGGCGCCGCGAAAACAAAAAACCGCGCCCTTGAACGGTACGCGGTTTCCGTTGGCTACAGCAGCGCGCCATAAGCGCAGCTGAGTGATGCAATTCGTATGACTTGCAGGTCGCAAGCGTAAGCGCTGGCCGCAGGTATTACTTCTGGATCAGGAATTTTTCGCGATCGAGACCCGCGATCCACCGCGGCGGCTTGCCACGGCCCGACCAGGTGCTGCCGCTATCCGGGTCGCGATACTTCGGCGCAACGCCGGCGCGCGGACGAGCGGCTTTCACGTTCTTGGCTGCGCGGCCACCGCCGAGTTCGGTGAGCGAGATGCCGTAGTCGGCCATTTTCTGCTTGATCTCATTCAACACTTCTGCGTATTCACGCGACTTCGCTTCTTCGATCTGCTTTTCGAGCTTCTCGCGCTGCGCGAGTAGTTCCTTGTAGGAAGACATAGGTTCCCTTATGGTTTGGATTAAATGACTGCCGGTCTTAGGCCGACTTGCCCTTTGAAGGTGATCATGCCTCGGAATTTGATGGCGAGATTAACACAAAATAGAAAGTCCGCAAAAGCGCTCCCAAAAAATTAATTCGAAACCATTTCAAAAACTTTCCGTCGGACACTGAGTCCCGTGCCTTCCTTTCAAATACCTAATTTCGTATTTTGCTGAAAAGCCGGGCCAGTGCGGCATTTATGAAATTAATTATCAAAAAATGAAATTTTGGATAGCGATCCGGCATCAACATTTCATGCCATGAAAGCTTGAACCGGAACCACCGGAATGTATTGGGCCGCATGCGTCATCCTGCTATTGGCGCATGAATGTTTCCCCCCAATACCGGTAAAACTAGTTGGTGTGCCGTTGCATGCAAACTTCGAGTGCCGCATGCAAGGATTCGATATTAGGCTTTGCGCCATCGAAGGCGAACCGCTCGCGCACGCCATCCAGTTTCAGGTCCGCGCCATAGCGGTCGATGCCGAGCAGTTGAAGTCCGCCCGCATTGACGCGAGAGCGGCTGAATTCTTCAATGAGCGCATTCTCTTCATCGAAGCCGAGCGGCGATAGCGGATCGAGTTCCGCGCCACCCAGCCATCCCATTGCGCCAAAGCCGCCGATATACCGCAATCGCTCGAGCCGCATGGTCCAGAAAGTGAAGTCGCCGAGAACGAGGTAGCGCTCCGCATCCGGGTGATAGCGCAAGTAGCGCCGCACGACTTCCGGCGTCGGGTCGACCGGTTCAAACGCGCCCAGCAGTGTGACACGTTGGCCGCTCAGCACGTCGCCGTCGGGTGCGTCGACCACCAGAAAACCCGCGCGCGGGTCGGCGTGCAGGTTGTGGGTGTGCTCGGCGAGCCGGCTCACCAGAATCGTCGGGTGATGCTGCGGGTCCGGCGCGAACGGCAGCATCGACGGATAAGGAAAGCCTTCCGGCTGGCGCGCGTGTGTGGCGAGCGTGCCGACCGCGGCGGTGTGCAGCAAGTGCAGCGGAGCGTGAGCGGGGATGTTCAAGAGCGCATACCTCGGTGGATGAGCGGTGAATGCCGAAAAGACGGACCAGGCGAACCGGCCCGCCGCCTGTCGCATTCAAAAAGAATAATCGTCAGTATCCGGCATCGGCTTTCCAAGCATAAGACAGCATGCTTCGCTAGAATCGAAAATCCGCTTTCGACGTGCTTTCTCACGCGGTAGCCCTCCACGAGACCTCAGTGCCCGACCACCAAACCTCCGAATTCGCCGTCCTTCCCGCCGCTCATCGTGACCTGTCCGACACCGCGCGGCAGCGGGCACGCTTCGCCACGATGGCCGTGTTCTTCATCGCGGGCATGATGTACGCGTCCTGGGGGGTGCATGTGCCGACGGTGCGCGACCGCTTCCAGTTGAACGCAGCCATGCTCTCGTTCGCGCTGCTGGCCGTGGCCGGCGGTTCGATCGGCGCGATGGCGGCAAATGCCTCGTGGATCGCGCGGGTCGGCACACGCCGCGCCTGCCTGACGGGCGGCCTCGTGATGGCCGTGTGCGCGGCGCTGATTCTGGTCGTGCCGGCATACTGGATGTTGCTGGTCGTGCTGGCCATCTTCGGCGCGGGCATGGCCACGCTCGACGTTGCGATGAATGCCGAAGCCAGCGCCGTCGAGAAGGCGCTCGGCAAGCCGATCATGTCGTCGTTGCACGGTATGTTCAGCATCGGCGGGATGTTCGGGGCGGCGGCCGGCGGCGCGTTGCTGTCGCGCGGCATGGCGCCGGCGCTGCATCTGGCGCTCGCCGCGGCGGCTAGCGCGCTGGTCCTCGTGATGGCCTGCCCGTCCGTCTTGCCGCACGTGCCGCACGCCGAGCACCCGGACTCCGCCACGCCGCGCGCGAGCCGCTGGCGCTCGCCGGCGCTGTGGGCGCTCGGCACGATGGCGCTGGTCGCGCTGATCGCGGAAGGCGCGATGTACGACTGGGCTACCGTCTATATGCGCGACGTCGTGCTGGCCTCTCCCGCGCTCGCCAGCGCGGCCTACGCGGCGTTTTCGGGCGGCATGGCGGCGGCGCGTTTTGCCGGCGACGCGGTGCGCGCCCGCTTCGGCGCGCCGCAACTCGTGATGATGAGCGCGACACTTGCCTGCGCCGGCATGGTCGACGCGCTGCTGCTGCCGAATTCGGTCGCCGCGCTCGTGGGCTTCGCGCTGATCGGGCTTGGCCTCGCGAACATGATGCCGGTGCTGTTCGCGGCGGCCGCGAACGTGAAGGGCATCCACGCGGCCGAGGGACTCGCGCACGTCGCGGGGCTGGCGTACTTCGGGCTGCTGCTCGGGCCGGTGATCATCGGCGCGGTGACGCAGCTGACCAATCTGACGATCGGCTTGTCGGTGGTCGCGGTGTGTTGCGCATTGATCGCCGCCGTCGGGCCGAAGGTGCTGCGGCGTTTGAAGATCTGAGGCCTGGGTGTGCGGCGGGTGCGTCGGCGCATTTGACGCCGGGCGAAAGTCCGCTGCGTTACGTTACGTTACACGCAGGCTGTGAGCCGATGCGTTCGGCGACACATCACTGACCCGACGCTCCGATTTCTTTTCTGGACCACAACCGATTGATCAAAAAAACAGACGCGCCGGTGATTACGAGCGACCAGTTACCAAAGTAGTACTGCTCAAAGGCCACTTCGCGGGATTAGCCCGCGCGCGCTTCGATCACTCCGCTTGTCGCGCCTTCACTTCTACTCCCGCAAACGATTGCGCAAGCGCACCGCTCCACGAAAATAAGGACTCGCGAGCACTGCAACGCACCGTACCGCATCGAGCAGCAGAGCGTCGAATAATCCAGTGCCGCCAGTCGTCGACAGAACCGCTCGCGACGGTTTCGGCAATCCTCATACCGAGCCCCTCGCCCCGCAGTCCCCTATCCCCGCGCCCAAAAGAAAAGGCACGCGAACTGTGCGGCCCGCGTGCCTTCTTAACCTGCTAATCGAAGCCAGCGCTTGCGCTGCCCTCGATCGCTCGGATTTACATCTTCACTACGTCGAGCAGCGTCTTCTTGCCCGACTTGTAGTTGTACAGCGAGATCACGCCGTGTTGAAGGTCGCCCTTCGAGTCGAACGTGGTTTCACCGATCACACCCTTGTAGTCGGTGCTCGGCATCGCTGCCAGGATCTTCGCCGGATCGGTCGAGTTCGCGCGCTTCATCGCGTCGACGATGATGTACACAGCGTCATACGTGAACGGAGCGTAGATCTGGATCGGCTGACCGAAACGCTTCTGATACTTGGCGAGGAACGCTGCGCCGCCGGACATCTTTTCGAGCGCCATACCGGCTTCCGAGCAGACGATGTTGTCGGTTGCGTCGCCGGCCAGATCCGACAGCTTGTCGGTACAGACGCCGTCACCCGCCAGCACCTTCGCGCGCAGGCCGAGCTGCTTGGCTTGCTTCGCGAACGGGCCGCCGGTGGCGTCCATGCCGCCGTACATGATCGCATCCGGGTTTTCGCCCTTGATCTTCGTCAGAATCGCGCGGAAGTCGACAGCCTTGTCGTTCGTCGCGTCATGCGACATCACGTTCAGGCCCAGCGACTTGGCGGTCTTTTCGAATTCGTTCGCGAGACCCTGGCCATAAGCGGTCGAATCGTCGACGATCGCGACGCTCTTCACTTTCATGCCCTTCGCTGCATAGTTGGCCAGTGCCGGACCCTGTTGCGCGTCGGTCGCAACGACGCGGTACGTCGTTTTGAAACCTTGTTGCGTGTAAGCCGGGTTCGTTGCCGACGGCGAAATCTGCACGATGCCTGCATCGCTATAGATCTTCGACGCCGGAATCGACGTGCCCGAGTTCAAGTGACCGACGACTGCGACGACCTTGTCGTCGACCAGTTTCTGGGCGACTTGAGTTGCCGTGCGCGGGTCGGCCGCATCGTCTTGCGGATCGAGTTGCAGCGTTATTTTCTGGCCAGCGATCGTGAGGCCCTTGGCGTTGATTTCTTCAACTGCCAGGCGCGCGCCGTTTTCGTTGTCTTTGCCCAGGTGAGCGATCCCGCCGGTCAACGGCGCGACGTGACCGATCTTGACGACCGTGTCGGCCGCGGCCGATGTTGCCAACGTTGCGAACAGCATCGCCGCAGCGCTGATCGGCAACAGCTTTTGAATTTTGATGTTCATGTAAGTCTCCAGTTTCGATCCCAAAAACAACGTAATCGCCCTGTGCCCCCGCGTCCCCAACACGTATCGCTCAGTCCCGTGGACGATCACGCCGGTTGCATCCGTTCATGCACTTGGCCAGCACGTTTGCCGGACTGTTTGTGGCAGGCGGCAAACCGTACTTGCGCGCAAGTGTAGGTGATCAAATTAATTTGTGGGACTTTTTTGGGAAAGTGGGATGAACACCAATAGCGTTTATCCCTGCAAGGCCGGTTCCGGCGGGATTGACTGGCTGGAAAGCGCCGACCCATGCGGGTTTCCGCTAGGTGAGGCTTTGTTCTAGAAAGTGCGGTTCGACACTTTTCGCGGGTAAAACCATTAGTGATTCGAACCGCCTTGTGCTGAATAGCGGGCGCGTCGCAACGGCTTGGAAGACGAGCCCGTGGTGATGCCGATTCAGCGTTCGAGCGCGGCGATCCGTGCCGTCGCGGCACGCCATTCCTGCTCGATTTGCGCGACTAGTTCGTCCGCGCCCAGACCTTCACGACGTGCACGGCCCAAGGGTGCACCCTGGCCAGACCACAGAGAAAGATAATCGCCGTTCTGCGCGCGGCTCGCGCTTTGACGCAGTTCCTGCGTCAAAGCATTTTGCACGGGATACGGCGCGATCTTGTCCATCGTTTCGCTCAGGCGCCGCATCAACGGATTGCGGATGCCGCGCGCGTGGCGGCCGGTGATCGCGCGCGTGACCGAGGTCGACGTGTCGGACATGGTGCGCACGCGGGTTTTCCATGCCTGCGGTACAGCGCTTTCGCGACAGGTGAGAAACGCGGTGCCCATCACCGCGGCTTGCGCGCCGAGCGCGAGTGCGGCGACGACGCCGCGACCGTCCATGATGCCGCCGGCGGCAAGCACCGGCAGCCCGGTCGCGTCGACGAGTTGCGGCACGAGCGCCATCGTTCCAATCAGCGCATCCTCGAATGCGCCAATGAAAGTGCCGCGATGCGCACCCGCCTCCGCGCCTTGCGCGGCGATCGAATCGGCGCCAGCATCGCGCCAGGCGACGCCTTCGGCAACGTGCGTCGCGGTGCCTATTACATATAGGCCATTCGCATGCAGCCGGGCGACATCGTCGGCCGGAAGCAGTCCGAACGTGAAGCTCACGACCGGCACGCGCAATTCGATCAGCATCTCCAGTTGCGCGCGGAAATCCGGCGCATAACGCGCGAGCGGCTGTCCCGGCGGCAAACCGAGATCGGCCCGCAGCGGATCGATCGCTTCGAGCGCGCGACGCACGGTGACATCGTCCGGCGCGGCCGGTTCGAGCACGAACAGATTCACGCCGAATGGACGATCGGTCTGCGCGCGAATCGCCGCGACTTCACTGGCGATCTTTTCCGGCGACAACGCCGCGCCCGCCAGAAAACCCAGCCCGCCCGCATTCGACACCGCCGCCACCATCTCCGGCGTGGTCGCGCCGCCGGCCATCGGCGCCTGCACGACGGGCACCCGCATTTCAAACCGCTGCGCGAACGGCGTCACAAAACTGACTTCAGTCATGATCGTTTCCTTTTCCAGCGATACGCTCGCACATAGGCAAGCCGACACGACCGACTGTACCGGCGCGTGCCGCAGCGGAAAAATGAATTATCGAGATTGTTTCAATCGCCTTACGAGAATAGTGGCGCGCGACACCGCTCGCGAAGCGGCGCCGAGCCTCACTGCAAGCCGTATCTTTTGATGGCAAACTAACCGCCCGCTTCAGGCACTTCCGGCCTCTGGCATTTCGTTAAGACCGAGCGCGCGCGGCGTCGCGCGGGTCAATGGAGAACAACATGAGCACGACTTCCCGATGGATCGACATCCCCGCCGGCAACGACAGTTTCGGCGGCTACCTGGCGCTGCCCAAAGGCGGCAAGGGTCCGGCCATCATCATCATTCAGGAAATCTTCGGCGTGAACGGGCATATCCGCTCGGTCGCGGATCAGTACGCGCAAGACGGCTATGTCGCGCTCGCGCCGGACGTGTTCTGGCGCGTGCAGCCGCGCGTCGAATTGACGTATGACGGCGCGGATCGCAACAAGGGCATCGAGCTGATGCAAAAGACCAACGTCGATCAGGCCGTCTCCGACATCGGCGCAGCCGCGGCGGCATTGCGCACGATGCCGGAAGTCACCGGCAAGGTCGCGGCGATCGGCTACTGCTTCGGCGGCCGGCTCGCGTATCTGGCAGCGGCGCAGGGCTCGGTCGACGGCGCGGTCGCTTACTATGGCGGCGGGATCCAGAATCAGCTCGACCAGGCCGCGAACGTCAAGGTGCCGATGCAGTTCCACTACGGCGAACTCGACGCGCACATTCCGGTGTCGGATGTCGGCCAGATTCAGGAGCGCTTCGCGGGCCGCAGCGACGTCGAATTCCACATTTACCCGAACGCCGATCACGGCTTCAACTGCTCGGAGCGTGCGTCGTATAACCAGCGTGCATCCGCGCTCGCGCATGGCCGCACGCTGACCTTCCTCGGCGAGCGTCTGTAACTCACCGCTGTTGTGCGATTCAGCAATCCGCTTCAGTAACCTGCGCTTCCAATTCGCGCATATAAATCGGCGTTTTCGAATCCGCGTGAGTCACGCTTGCGTGCAACTCGGTTACTCTCTCGAAAGACGGCGTGTCGCTGACACGCCGTCTTTTTCCATGCGTGACGACCAACCGGGGCGACGGGAAGCCCAGCCAAGCGGGTTCATTGCATGCATACGCCACCGGCAGAACCACACTCGATAGTGAGGACCCATCCGTCGTGCATTCAGACTATCTCGCCCATGACGCCATCGGCCTCGCCGAACTGGTGCGCACCGGCCAGGCCAGCGCGCGCGAATTGCTCGACATTGCGATCTCGCGCACCGAGGCGGTCAATCCCGCGATCAATGCAATCGTCCTGAAGGACTACGACGCAGCGCGTCAGCGCGCGTCGCACGACGACGCGAACCGGACAAAAAATGGCGCGAACGGATCGGAGAGCACGAGCGCGCAAGCTGCACTGGCGGGCGTGCCCTATCTGATCAAGGACCTCGGCGCGCCGGTCGCCGGACTTCGCATGGCAATGGGCAGCCGCCACTACCGCCACTTCATTCCCGACCAGGATGCACCGGTGGTCACGCTCGCGAAGGCCGCCGGCCTCAACATCTTCGCCAAGACGAGCACCTCCGAACTCGGCCAGATGCCTTATACGGAGCCCGAACTATTCGGCGCGTGCCGCAATCCGTGGAATCTCGACCACACGCCGGGCGGCTCTAGCGGCGGCGCGGCGGCGGCCGTTGCCGCCGGCATCGTGCCGCTCGCGCACGCGTCGGACGGCGGCGGCTCGATCCGCATTCCGGCTTCGTGCTGCGGACTGTTCGGCCTCAAACCTTCGCGCGGACGCGTACCGCGTGCGACGCCCGCCAGCGCCGGCGAGCTCGGTATCGATCACGCGATCTCGCGCAGCGTGCGCGACAGCGCGTTGCTGCTCGATCTGCTGGGCGGCAATGCCGAGCGACCGCTCGGCGCGCCGGGCACCTTTCTGGCCGCGAGCCGCGAGCCGTGCAAGCCGCTGAACATCGCCTATGTGACCGAGGCGATGCTGGCACCGACGCTGTCCCCCGACGCGCGCGCCGCGCTCGACGACGCCGCGCAGCTCGCCATCTCGCTCGGCCATAACATTGAGCCGGTGTCGCTCGGCATCGATTTCGCGGCGGTCCGCCATGCGTTTCTCACGCTGTGGTCTGTGACCGCCGAGGACCTGGTGCTGAACGCCGAGCGCATCACAGGCCACAAACCGTTGCGCGGCGAATTCGAAATTTCGACGTGGGCGATGGCGCATGTCGGCCGTAAACTCGGCGAGCGCGGCCTGCCCGCCGCGCTCGAAGAACAGCGTCGTATCACCGAACGCCTCACCGATCTGCTGCAACGCTACGACGCGATCTTGTGCGCGACGCTTGCCGCGCCGCCGATCAAGATCGGCGAGATGCAGCCCACCTCGACAGAGCGCATGCAGATGCGCGCGGTTACCGCGATGCCGCTCGAATCGCTGATGAAGAAGCTGCTGACCGAAGCATCGAACAAGGCGTTTGCGTGGGCGGGATGCACTGAGTTGTTCAACCTGAGCGGCCAGCCGGCAATGTCGGTGCCGCTTTACTGGAATACGCGTGGGCTGCCGGTCGGCGTGCAATTCGCCGCGCGTGCCGGCGGCGAAGCGACGCTGTTACGGCTGGCGGCGCAACTGGAGACGGCGCGGCCATGGTTCGACAAGCGGCCGCCGTTGATGAAGGCGCGCAGTTAGCAGGAGCGGCGCCGTGTGCACTCATCACGCGATAGTCGCGAAAGAGCGGCGCACACAGCGCGGGCTTGACGCGCGAGCAAAGTCGCTTCAGACGCCGTGGCGCATGAGCCTATGTGAGAGAGAGCAGCGCGCTGGCCAGCCTGCTTGATCGCCTCGGCGCATACGCACAAAAAGCGCTCAAGCTGTTTCCCGCGCTGCGAAAAGGCGCCTGCCGCACGCAGCGGAAGACGCCTCGACAATCGGACATCGATGGAGCGCGGCCATCACGCGGCGCATCCCGCGCGACGTTGTTCGTGCACCGCGCTTGAGCGTATTCAACTCTTCTTGTTATATGCGCTGCACCAGCCCTTACTCGAGACCTGCTTGCCCGCGAACATCGGGCAGCCCGCATAGGCGTCGGTCGGCTTGCCCTGGTAGAAGCTGCAATTGCCGCAGTCCTGACCCGGGGCATATTTGGCGAACTTCGCCTTGTCGACTTTGCTCGCGTCTTCCTTATAGCCGAGCGCTTGCGCGGTCGGATCGGATTCGGCGACTTTAGGTGCATCGGCGAAAGCCTGGCGCGACAGCGCGAACGTGGACGCCACACCGATACTGGTGATCAAAAACGTACGACGGGAAGATTTCATGGGGACTCACTCCGTTTATATGAACGACTCGCCGTTCTGATAACAGCGGTCCCCAAGCATAGCAATGAAGCCGTCGCGCGTGACGACCCAAATGATAGAGATAACCGAATCGGTAAACCCGCGCTCGACGGCGTCAAGCGCGCCCGCTCAATTCGCACACACGCTGCGCGATCGCCAGCGACGCCGTCAAACCCGGCGACTCGATGCCGAACAGATTGACGAGCCCGCGCACGCCGTGCGCAGCCGGCCCTTGAATCACGAAGTCGGCGGCGGGTTCGCCAGGGCCCGAAAGCTTCGGACGGATGCCCGCATACGCGGGCTGCAAGGCGTCGTCGGGAAGCGCGGGCCAGTACGTGCGAATCGCCGCATAAAACGATTCCGCGCGACGCGGATCGACATCGTAGTTGATCGTGTCGACCCATTCGACATCCGGACCGAAGCGCGCCTGGCCGCCCAGATCAATGGTCAGATGCACGCCGAGCCCGGCCTCGTTCGGCATCGGATAGATCAGGCGGCTGAACGGCGCGCGCCCCGAGATGCTGAAGTAGTTGCCGCGCGCCAGATAGAGCGGCGGCACGTGACGCGCGTCGAGTCCGCGAATCTTGCGGGCCAGCGCGTTCGCATGCAGCCCCGCGCTGTTGATCACGCACGCGGCGCTGATCGTGGTCGGCGCATCGCCGCCGACCGTGATGACGAAGCGTCCATTGCTCGCTTCGATCGCCTTGACCGGCGCATGAAACGCGCACACCGCACCGTCGCGTTCCGCGTCGCCCTGAAGCGACAGCATCAACTGATGGCTATCGACGATACCCGTCTGCGGCGAGAACACCGCCTCGACACATTCGAGCGCCGGTTCGAGCGCTTGCGCCTGGTCGCCGTTGATACGCATCAGGTCGAGCACACCGTTGTCGCGCCCCTTGGCCATGATGCTTTCAAGCTGCGGAATCTGGTGGCGCGAAGTCGCAACCAGCAACTTGCCACAACGCGAATGCGGGACGTTGTGCTCGGCGCAATAGTCATAGAGCATCTCGCGGCCGCGCACGCAGAGCGCTGCTTTCAACGAACCGCGCGGATAGTAGATGCCCGCGTGAATCACTTCGCTGTTGCGCGAGCTGGTGCCCACGCCGATCGCTTCGGCGGCTTCCAGCACGATCACCTCGCGCCCGCGCGCCGCCAGCGCGCGCGCCACCGCGAGCCCAATCACGCCGGCGCCGATCACTACACATTCGATTTGGTCCATGTCCCTTGACGCGGCCGACATCGCCGCGCGCTGCCTCGTTCACCGATAGAGAGAAAGACAGGGTGCGGCTCTCGTGCGCCGCACACCGCTCGTTGTCGAACGTACCTGCCGTTTCGCAACCGCCACGCAAATTGTACGATGCCGCACAGATAGAAATGCCCGCACGTCGGAACGACTGCGGGCATTCGGTCTTGAGCGCGGCTCAAACGTAGCGGCCGGACTGATTCAGTGTACGCCGTCGAAGATCGGAGCGCTTACTTCTTCGCACATGCGATGGACTCGATGAACTCGCCAGCCGGTTCGGCTCACTTGGCAAACCAGCGAGCGCTGGAGCTTAGTTCTGCGTGCTCAGCGCGCGGTGATGCACAGCTTCGACCAGGTCAGTCTTCACTTGCGCGGTCGGCGCCGTATAGCCGCCGACCGCAAGTTGCTGCGCGTCAGCCGGTGCATTCGGGTTCAGATTCAACTGACCGCTGGCACGCGCTTCAGCCAGTTCGGCCTACACGTCAGCGCGCGTCTTGGGACCGTTGTCGGGCGTGGCGCTGACGCTGCCGGCGGAAATCGGCGCTTACGGATTCTGCTTCAGTTCACCGGCTGCGCGGGCGCCCACCACGTCGCCCTGCACTTGCTGCACTTGCGCGCGGGTCACGCCGCTCGGCTGCGTGTACGTTTCGACTTCCGGGCGATACGAAGTCGCCGGACCATACCCGCTCGCGAAAGCCGGTGCGGCAGTGGCAGCGGAGAAAAGCAAAGCGAAGGAAGCGGTTCTCATGTTGGTATCCAATAGTCGTTGAGGTCGGATTTGTACCTGCTGAGTGATCGCGGCTTTAGTTGCGCAGCGGTCTCGTTGGGTCTCAGTGTATTCCGCCACTATCGAAAAACCAGACCGATTGGAGCCAACTTAGCATCTCAAAAATAGCAACAATTGCTGTGGCATTCACCGCGATTCCAGAATGGATTGGCCATTTTTGACAGCAAAAAGCCGCCCAAAGGCGGCTTTCATGTAGAAAAACGGGCAAAAACACTCAAAAACCGATCGGTTTTCGACGAGTTCCATGGTCCAGACGAATATCGCCCGCTTCGATCCGATCGCGCCCATCAATCCGCGCAGCACCGAAGCCGTTCAGAATCGCGCGGCGCATCTCACGTGGCGAAGCCAGCTTCAGCGCATCGAGCGCGCCGTCGCCGAGCACCTCGGGAAAACGCAGGCCCCAACCGTGCGCCGAGCGGATCTCGTCGTAGATCGCTTGCGCGATGCGCCGGGCCCCGTCGCGATCGGGCGGCGGAATCTCGTACACGTTCATCCGGTTCAGGATCGGCTCCGGAATCGAGCGCTCGTCGTTCGCCGTCGCGATCCAGATCACGTTCCCCGCGTTGATCGGAATCTCGGCGAATTCATCGATGAAACTCTGCGCGGTGTCGTGTTCGAGCAGCGCGTACAGCGCGCCGAGCGGATCGTATTGCGAATCGCCGGTGGCCTTGTCGATTTCGTCGACGGCGATCACCGGGTTCGCATAGCTGCCGTTCACGAGCGCATCGAATACCTTGCCCGGCTTCGCGTTTTTCCATTGCGATGACGCGCCCGACAGAATCCATCCTGCCGTCAACGAACTCATCGCCACGTATTGGTAAGCGGTGCCGAGCAGACGCGCCAACTGTTTCGCGAAATGCGTCTTGCCGATGCCGGGATCGCCGAGCAGCAGAATCGGCATCAGTTCCAGCCGGTCCTCGGTCTCCAGACACAGTGCGACCTGCTTGCGAATGTCGTCGAGCGGCACGGAAAAGTTGGGCAGCGCGTCGATCAGATCGTCGATCGACGGCATCCGGTTTGGCTTCACGCAAAAGCGCAGATTGCCCGTCTTCAGCATCTTTTCGTACGTTGCGCGCAGCGCCTCGTTCGCGCCTTCGCCGAGATCGTTCAGCGCGGTTTCGACCTGATCGAGGTCGTACACCCGGCTGAAAGACGCCACGGCGATTTCCTGTTTGACCATTGCTGTTGTCATCGCTCACCCCGTCTGGCTGGCCTTGCTGCGGCGGCGCCTGGTAGGCGCCGTTTCAAGTCCAGTGTAACGACGACATATTCCCGTGCAAGCCAGCAGTCGCGTGGCTCTGCTGCTAACAACGGTTGCTTTCGACGCCTGTCGGCCCTATCTGCATTGCATTGTTGCTGAACCAGGCCCTGATTGAAGTGTCAGAAAAGCGTTGCAGCCATCGGGGGTAAGATGGCTCTCTGACCATTCGGGCCGAGGTAGCGCCGGAGATCCTTCTATGTGGAAAACCAGTATCGTGGCCGTGCTGCTTGGCACTTCGTTGCTTGCAAACGCACAACAACAGCCGGCGCAGCAGGTCGTGCAATGGCAGTTGCAGGTGATGCGCGACGGACAGCAGATCGATTCGTTCGACGGCACCACCACGGTCGGCCAGGCGCGCACGGATACGCATCACAAGACGGTGCAGCATAACGTCGGCTGTAAAGACCAGCCGGCCGGCAGCCTCGATCTGTCGCGCACGCTGACGGTCTCGCCGCTGCGAGCCGATGCGACCGGGATCACGCTGTCGATCGACACGCAGGAGACGCTCGAGGACGACGCCGCGCGGCAAACCGACATCGGCTGCAAGCTCCCGCCGCAGCCGCGCCAGGTGAACGCGAGCCATCCGGGTCTGATGGTGACGCCGGGTCAATGGGCGAGCTGGACGATCGTCGACAAGGATCCGAACCTGGTCTACCGCGTGCGTGCGAGTCTCGCGGACGGCGCCAGCAATGCAAATTGACACTTGATACGAGCGACACGCGAACGGATAGCCGAACAACGCGCGCACAACCGAAGCCTTCATACAGAACACGTGGATAACGCGGCATGCGAAACCCAGAAGAATTGATCCGCGAGAACCTCGCGCCGAACGATTTCGTCGCGGTGAGCTGGAACCTTCACAAAGGCCGCACACCGCTCGGCTTCCAGGCCTGGCAGGCAATGCAGCGCTGGGTCCAGTCGACTCACGCGGACGCCTATTTCCTGCAGGAAGCGATGGCGCGGCGCATGCCGTCGCCGGTGCTGGCGAGCAGTTTCGGCGCCCCGATCGACGATCCGCTGAACGACGTGTGGCACTGCCAGGCCACGGAAATCGCGCGTGCGCTCGAACTCGAAGTGGCGCTCGGCCCGAACGTGTTCAAGCCGTCATGGCGGCACGGCAATGCGATTTTGTCGCCGCATCCGCTCGATCTCGGTGGACGCTGGGACATCTCCGCGCATCGCTTTGAAAAGCGCGGCTTGCTGGTGGCGAGGGCGACCTTCGGCGGTCATTCGGTCACGCTGTTGTGCGCGCATCTTGCACTCACGCGGCCAGCGCGCTTGCGGCAGATGAACTGGATCGCGCACTGGATCGCGAAAGAAGCGCCGGATGGTCCGTTGGTGCTGGCCGGCGACTTCAACGACTGGCGCAACGATTCGGTGCCGCTGTTTCGCGAACATGGTCTGCACGAGGTGGCGACGCTGCTCGGCGAGTCGGGCCGCACGTTCCCTGCTTTCTCGCCGGCGCTTGCGCTCGACAAGATGTTCGTCCGCGGCATGCGGCCGATCGAATGGATTCAGCCGACGCAGGAAACCGCGTGGCTGTCGGATCATTTGCCGTATATGGCGCGCTTGCGGGTGGAGTGAGTGGGTGGCGGGTTCGGATTTGAAGGGGCGGCGTGGCCGCCCTTTTGTTTTTTGCTGAATGCTAGCGCGTGCACGCTTGCGCTCCTGCACACATCAGCGCGTCACCGTGGACCTCGCGCCGCAATCAGCCGCGCTGCGGCGTCCACCTCAACGTCGCGGCGATCTCCTCCCCGGGCGCCAACACGCAGCCGCCCACCTGCTCACGCATGCCGACCGCGTTGAAGCAGTCCGTAGTGTTCGTCACCGGTTCCACGCATAGCTGCGCATCGTTGGCCGGCGCGAACACCACCAGGTGATCGAACGGGGCGTCGGCGTTCATCGTCAAGCGGCGGTGTTCGTCGGGCCACGCAATGGTCGCCTCGCGCGTCCATCTGGCGAAGTTGTTGTCGAGATCGAACGCATCGGGCGACATGCCTTCACGCAATGCGTCGACTGCCGGATGCGGGCCGAGATGCGTCGGCAGCACGTCGGCGTCGGCATGCCACATCGCTTGCACCTGGGCATACACGCGGGTTTGCGTGGTGCGCGGATAGTACGGGTGATGCCCCATGCCGAACGGCATCGGCCGCCGCGCTAAATTTTGCGCGGACAGCGTGACGCACAACGCGCCACCGCTCAGCTCGATCCGCTGTTGCGCCCGATAGTGAAACGGCCAGTCGCCCGGCACTCGCGGATCGGGCTCATGCTCGAAGTGCAAGTCCACCCAACTTTCGCTACGCGATCCCACCTGCCAGGGATGCCGCCACGCATTGCCATGCAGCGCGTGCGCGAAGCGCGAGTCGTTGCCGGCGAGGTCGACGGTGCCGCCGCCAAATTCGAAACGCGCGTCGCGAATCCGGTTGCAGTACGGAAACAGCGGGAAGCTCGCCATCCGCAGCGGATCGCGCTGCTCGAATGCCGCGTGCGTTGCCGGCCGCAGCCAATGCAGCGGACCATCGGGCGTGATCTCGTAAAAGGCCGCGAGCGCTCCGCCCACATCGGGCGCGACCACCACCCGCAGCACGCCCGCCGTCAGCGTGACAAGCGTGGCAGCGATTGCGGGATCATCGAGCCACGCGAGTTCGGTGGCCGGCGGTCGGATCGGATTCAAGGAAACGTCGCGCATAGTCAGAAAAGGCATGGCCTCGGGCGGATGGCGGCATGAACGCGCATCGGTGTCTCCTGTGTCGACTGGAGTTAGCGCTTTAGCGTGTCGATCCGGAGTTGGCGCTTTAGCGCCTACTCCGGTCCCATGCTTCAGCACTTACTCCAGTCCCATGAAAGTCAATTTCGTCGACCGGAGTTAGCGCTTTAGCGTGTCGATCCGGGGTTGGCGCTTTGGCGTGTCGATCCGGAGTTGGCCCTTTAGCGCCTACTCCGGTCCCATGTTTCAGCACTTACTCCGGTCCCCTGAAAGTTAATTTCTGTGCCGCGCACAGCGCGCGGCCGGCGGAGCGTCAAAGTCCGCGGGACCGAGAATCGCACGACAAAGCGGATCGGTCAATATTATTAGTAATAAATGTGCCGTAATGGCCCGCTCAGCAGGATCATCGGCAGCTCCCAAATGGCGGGTTTGCGTGCGTTGCCGGGGGCATATTATTAGTGGTACCGTCAGCACCAAGATGCCCCAGGCATGCTCCCGCTTTTGCGCCGCCGCAGCGCGGCCGACCCAATGAAAAAATCAACTCAACGCCGTCCGACCATGACCGACATCGCCAAGCTCACCGGCGTGTCGCAATCGACTGTCTCGCTGGTGCTGAACAACGCGACCGGCGCGAAGTTCTCCGAGACCACCCGCAACAAGGTGCTGAAGGCCGCGCACGATCTCGGGTACCGGCTGTCGCTGCGCGAGCCGCTTGCCGCTTCGACCGACGAACGCAATCTGATCGTCTACCTGGCCGACGAGATCTCCACCAGCCCGCATCCGGTCGTCAACATCGACGGCGCGCGCGACGCGGCCTATGCAAGCGGCAAGATGCTGGCGGTCTATTCGACGCACGGCAACGCCGATATCGAAAAGCAGGTGCTGGACACGATCCTTACGAATCCGCATGTGTTCGGCCTGATTTACGCGACCGTCTACACGCGCAAGGTGACGCTGCCGGCCGCGCTCTCGCAGGTGCCGACGGTGCTGTTGAACTGCTACACCGGCGAAACCGGGTTTTCGTCGGTGGTGCCGGCGGAAGTCGCCGGCGGTCATCTCGCTACCGACTATCTGCTGCAAGCCGGCCATCGGCGGATCGGCTATATCAACGGCGAGCCGTGGCAGGACGCGTCGAAAGATCGCCTCAAGGGCTACCGCACCGCGCTTGCCACCGCCGACCTTCCCTACGCGCCGGAACTGGTGCGCGATGGCGACTGGAGTTCGGGCCTCGGCTTCGAACTCACGCTCTCGCTGATGCGCGAAGCCAATCCGCCGACCGCGATTTTCTGCGCCAACGACCTCACCGCGATCGGCGCGATCGAAGCGTTGAAGCAACTCGGCCTGCGCGTGCCGGAAGACGTGTCGGTGCTCGGCTACGACGACCAGGAGATCGCCCGTCATACGCATCCGCCACTCTCCACAGTGGTGCTGCCGAACTACGAACTGGGACGCTGGGCCGTCGAAACGCTTCTACAGGAAGAGCACAACCGCGCCGCTGGCGCCCCGGTGCGGCATCGGATGGTCAAGCTCGATGGACCACTCGTCGAACGCGCGTCGGTCAGGGTAATTACCGAGGCGCAAAAGCCAATAATTAATATTATTAGTGATTGACCGATAATAATTCCTGGTGGAATAATCGGCACGTCTGGTCGGGGGACGCACAGCGCCACCGGCCGGCACAAACAACTCAAAAAGCAAATACAACCCTACCTCACCAGGTACTGGAGGAAGACATGGCGTCGCTCAACACGCAGTCGCGCAAGCACGCGCGCAAGCAGCAGATTCGTCCGCTGGCAGGTTCGCTGCTGGCTCTGGCAATCGGTTTCGGCGTCGCCACCGCGCACGCCGACGACGCGTTGCCGAAGCTGGTCACCAAGACCCCGTTGAAGGTCGGTTTCGCGCAGACCGAAAGCAACAATCCGTGGCGTCTCGCGGAAACCAGGAGCTTCAAGGACGTCGCGGCCAAATGCGGCTGGCAGATCGTGATGACCGATGCCAACGGCTCCAACGCCAAACAGGTCTCCGACATTCAAAGCATGATCGCGCAGCACGTCGATCTGCTGGTGTTCCCGCCGCGCGAAGAAAAGCCGCTTGCGCCGATCGTGTTGCAGGCCAAAAAAGCCGGCATTCCGGTGATTCTGGTTGACCGCGATGTCGATCAATCGGTCGCCAAGGCGGGCCGCGACTACATCACGTTCATCGGTTCGGACTTCATCGACCAGGGCCAGCGCGCCGCCGACTGGCTCGTGAAGGCGACCAACGGCAAGGCGAAGATCATCGAACTCGAAGGCACGACCGGCGCGTCGGCCGCGAACGATCGCAAGAAGGGCTTCGACGAAATCATCGCGAAGAATTCGGGCATGACGATCATCGCGTCGCAAAGCGGCGACTTCGCGCGCGACAAGGGTCGTCAGGTAATGGAAACGCTGTTGCAGGCGCATCCGGACGTCACGGCGGTCTACGCGCACAACGACGAAATGGCGCTTGGCGCGATCGCCGCGATCAAGGCCGCCGGCAAGCAGCCGGGCAAGGACATCCAGATCGTCACGATCGACGGCACCAAGGGCGGCATGGATGCAATCGCCGCCGGCGAACTCGGCGCGAGCGTGCAGTCGAGCCCGTTCTTCGGCCCGCTCGCCTGCGATGTCGCGCAGCGTTACGCGAAGGGCGAGAAGATCCCGACGTGGGTCAAGGTGTCCGACCGGTTCTACGACAAGAGCAACGTGCAGCAGAGCATGCAGTACGGCTATTGATCGAGAAGCGATAGGCAAGCGCCCCTAGGGGACTCGTTTCACAGCGTTGCAGCAGGAAGTCACCCGGCTTTAAAAACGTCTCCTCGGCGGCCGGGTGACGGGAAGGGTTCGAAGCGACGCGCCCGTGATTGCACGGACCGTCGCTTCGCTTTTATGCGGCGTAACATGTTTCGACCGCGAAGCTTCGAACACGCCCCTGTATCCAGCCCGCACACGCACGGCGACTCATCCGTGCGAGCCTGCGCAGCACCCGCATCAGGAGGACTCCCCGTGATGGAATCCGGCAAAGAGACGCCACACTCCCCCCTCGCCCGTTCGCCGCTGCTCGAGATGCAGGACATCGGCATCAGCTTCGGCGGCGTGCCCGCGCTGCGCGGCGCCAATCTGAGCGTCGCCGCCGGCGAAGTGCATGCGCTGATCGGCCAGAACGGCGCCGGCAAATCGACCATGATCAAGATCCTGACCGGCGCGTATCGGCGCGGCTCGGGCAGCGTGCGCTTCGAAGGCCAGGAAGTCGATTTCCGCACGCCGAAGCAGGCGCGCGAAGCCGGCATCAGCACGATCTATCAGGAGATCAACCTGGTGCCGTTCCGCTCCGTGGCGGAGAACATTTTTCTCGGCCGCGAGCCGCGCCGCTTCGGCCTGATCGATTGGCGCGCGGTGCAGCAGCGCGCTAGCGCGCTGCTCGAATCGTTCGGCTTGCAGATCGACGTGAAGAAGCCGGTGGGCCGCTATTCGACCGCGATCCAGCAAATGGTGGCGCTCGCGCGCGCAGTGTCGTCGGACGCGAAGATGGTGATCATGGACGAGTCCACTTCGTCGCTCGACGAACGCGAAGTGGAGCTGCTCTTCACCGTGGTGCGCAAGCTGCGCGATGACGGCCGCGCGGTGATCTTCGTGTCGCACCGGCTCGACGAGCTTTACGCGCTGTGCGACCGCGTCACCGTGATGCGCGACGGCCAGACCGTCGCGCAAAGCACGATGGCGGAGATGGACAAGCTGCAACTCGTCACGACGATGCTGGGCCGCACGCTGGCCGCCGTCGTGCAGGAAGACACCGCTTCGCGCGAAGCGAACCTCGCGCGGCGCGGCAAGCAGGCGATTGCGGCCACGCAGTTGGGCGCGCATCCGAAGGTGAGCGACGTGTCACTCGAAGTGCATGCGGGCGAAGCGGTGGGTCTCGCGGGCCTGCTCGGCTCGGGCCGCACGGAGACCATGCGGCTGATGTTCGGCGCCGATCCGCTGGAGCAAGGCTCGCTGTCGATCGGCGGCGCAGCGGTCACATTGAAGTCGCCGCAGGACGCGATCGCGCGCGGCCTCGCGTATCTCACTGAGGACCGCAAGGGCGAAGGCATCGTGCCCGAGCTGTCGGTGCGCGACAACCTCACGCTGGTCTGCCTGCGTACGCTTGCGAAGAACGGCGTGGTCGACGTGAAGAAGCAGCAGGCGATCGTCGAGCGCTTCATCGCGTCGCTCGGCATCAAGCTGCGTTCCGCCGATCAGCCGATCCGCGAACTGTCCGGCGGCAATCAGCAGAAGGTGCTGCTGGCGCGCTGGCTCGCCGCCGAGCCGTCGCTGCTGCTGCTCGACGAACCGACGCGCGGCATCGATGTCGGCGCCAAAGCCGATGTCGCGAAGATCGTGCGCGAGTTGCGCGACGCAGGGCTCGCGGTGCTGCTGTCCGCGTCGGAACTCGAAGAGCTGACCGCGGTGGCCGACCGCGCGGTCGTGATCCGCGACGGTCGCACGGTCGCCGAACTGAACGGCGCCGACATGAGCGAGACCGCGATCATGGATGCCATCGCCTACGGCAGCGAAGGCCATTCGCAACTGGCCGAAGCCGCGCAAACGGCTAACGCCGCTCATATCGAAGACGCGTTGGAGGGCGACCGTCATGGCGCTTAAGCTGCACACCGAGTCGCTGCAGACCGAACCGGCGCGGCATGGCGACGCCGCCGCGTCCATGGCCGCCGCGCCACGCGCGCAACCCGCGAGCACCGCACGGAAATGGCGGCAGCTCGCGATGCAGCGCGAAATCATCGTGCTGCTCGCGATGGTGCTGTTCAACCTGATCTTCACGCCGCACTTCTGGTCGCTGCAAACCTTCAACGTGAACATGACCCAGGTGGTGACGATCGTGATCGTCGGCATCGGCATGACGCTGGTGGTGGCGACGGGCGGCATCGACCTGTCGGTGGGCGCGTCGATGGCGATCTCCGGCGCGCTCGCGCCGATGCTGTTCCTCAACATAGCGGGGCCCGGCGGCATTGCGCTCGCGTTCGTGCTGCCGGTGCTGGCCGCCGCCCTATGCGGCGTGTTCAACGGCTTGCTGGTGACGAGGCTATCCGTGCAGCCGATTGTCGCGACGCTGGTGCTGTTCATCGCCGGACGCGGCATCGCGCAGGTCGTCACCGACGGCAGCCTGCAAGCGTTCAACACGCCCGCCTTCCAGTGGATCGCGCTCGGCAAGATCGCGGGCGTACCCTTTCAGGTGCTGCTGATGCTGGCGCTGGTCGGCGCGTTCGTGTGGGTCGTGCGCAAGACGCTGTTCGGCCAATACTTGCTGATCACCGGCGGCAACGAAAAAGCCGCGTATCTGTGCGGCGTGCCGACCGCCACCGTGAAGCTGATCGCATACACGCTGTGCGCGGCGCTCGCGGGGCTCGCCGGGCTGATCTCGATCTCGGTGAATTCGTCGTCGGATGCGAACGTGGTGGGGCTCGGCGTCGAGCTGGATGCGATCGCTGCGGTCGCCGTCGGCGGCACTGCGCTGACGGGCGGCAAGGCGTACATCGGCGGCACGCTGATCGGCGCGCTGATCATCCAGTTGCTGCGCTACACGCTGCTCGCGCACGGCATTCCCGACGCGGCGGCGCTGGTGGTGAAGGCCGGCATCATCGTCGCGGCCGTTTATGTGCAGCGGCGCTCGCGCTAACGCCTAACGCAGTTCACGGACACTCCCCGGACTCGATGCGATGAAAAAGAATCTTCCTATCCTGCTCGCCCTGGCGGCTCTCGTCGTCTTCGGCCTCGTGCGCTACGAGCATTTCGGCTCGGCGTACAACATCACGTCGTTCTGGCGCTACAACTCGATGTTCGCGCTGATCTCGATCGGCATGGCCTTCGTGATCATCACCGGCGGCATCGACCTGTCGGTCGGCACGGTCGCCGCGCTGGCGAGCGTGGTCGCCGCGCTAACCAGCGTGTATGGCGGCTGGGTCGCCGTGCTGGCGGGCTGCACGGCTGGTCTCGCGGTCGGCGTGTTGAACGGCCTGATCATCACCCGGCTGAAGATCCTGCCCTTCATCGTGACGCTCGCGACGAGCCTGGGCGCTCACGGCGTGGCGCTGCTGCTCGGCAAGAACGATGCGGTATCGATCGCGGCCGAGTCGAACTTCGGCAACTTCGGGCAAGGCGATCTGTTCGGGCTGCCGATTCCGGGCATCGTCGCGCTGGTCGCCGCTGTGGCCGGCTGGCTTGCGCTGCGCAGTTCGCGCTTCGGGCGGCATGCGCTGGCGATCGGCGGCAGCGAGGAAGCAGCGCGGCTGATGGGGCTGAACGTCGACCGCACGCTGGTGACGGCTTATGCGGTCAGCGGTCTGCTGGCCGGCATGGCGGGCGTGATCCTCGCCGCGCAGTTCGGTGCGGGACAGCCGAACGAAGGGGTGGGCTGGGAGCTGTTCGCGATTTCGGCGGTCGTGCTCGGCGGCACGCTCCTCACCGGCGGCGAGGGCTCGGTGGCGATGACCATTGCCGGCGTGCTGCTACTGGGCCTGGTGTTCAACCTGCTGAACTTCGAAAACGGACTGGGTTTCATCAGCTTGTCGGCTTACTGGCAGTCGGTGATTCGCGGCGTGTTCCTGCTGCTGGTGATCGTGTTGCAGGCGAGAGTGCTGAAGCAGCGGGGGAAAAAGCGGGCGACGGCGCCAGCATGATCAGGTCGTGAGAGTGGGCGGACCTGCTGGCGTGCGCTTCGCGGCGGTTCGGGCGGTCGCCAACTATGCTTGCACTATTCGGCGTCATCAGAACATCATTCGATCGAAGTCTTATCCGGTCTGTGGCCTGCGCTTACCCAAGCAAGCTTTTCTCCCATTTGTGTACCAAAAATAGACGGCCCAGACGGCGCGAACTCAAAGTACGCTGCACTCGCGTCACGCCAGCTCTTTTTGGCTGATTCCGCACCCGTGGCGCACCATTTGCCAGTTTTCTCACCAGGGTCAATGCTGCAGCGCACGCCGGCTTTCGGTATCATCCCGACCATGTTGCCCGCGCGGCGCGTCTATCCGACGCATGCCGGACAGCCGATGGCAGCCGCCATGCGCGGCTTTCGCCCATCGCCGTACCCCTTGCCGAAGCGCGGCGGCATCCACGCCAAACGTAGCTCGCGGCGCCCGTTGTATCGACAGCCGGCGCCCACGCTTGGCAGGTCCGGCAACCCGCTTCACGACGCTCAACCGCCGCGCCGCCGCCCTCAGGCAGCGGGCGCGGTAAAATAGCGGATTGCGCGTGACTCCCATCACGGGTTAGCGCAGCATCGCCCTTGCCGTGCCGGCCGGCTAAAACGACTGGCCGCCTTTGTTTTCGCACTATCCAAGAAGCCATGAGCAACCTGAATTCACAAACCGTCCTGAGCGTCCATCACTGGACCGATACGCTTTTCAGCTTCACCTGCACGCGCGATCCGTCGTTCCGTTTTGAAAACGGCCAGTTCACGATGGTGGGCCTCGAAGTCGACGGCAAGCCGCTGATCCGCGCCTACAGCCTCGCTAGTGCGAACTACGAAGAACATCTCGAATTCCTGAGCATCAAGGTGCAGGACGGCCCGCTCACGTCGCGTTTGCAGCATCTGAAGGTCGGCGACGAAGTCCTGATCGGCAAGAAACCGGTCGGCACGCTGATGGCCGACAACCTGCTGCCGGGCAAAACGCTGTGGCTGCTGTCCACCGGCACGGGCCTCGCCCCGTTCATGTCGATCATTAAAGATCCGGACATTTACGACCGCTACGAGCGCGTCGTGCTCACGCACACCTGCCGTTTCGTCGACGAACTGGCGTACAAGGAATACATCACCGACCACCTGCCGGCGCACGAGCACTTGGGTGAACTGGTGCAGGAAAAGCTGCTGTACTACCCGACGGTCACGCGCGAAGCGTTCCAGAACCGCGGCCGCATCACCGAACTGATCGAAACCGAAAAGCTGTTCGCCGACCTCGGCGTGCCGGGCTTCTCGCTCGAAGACGACCGCGTGATGCTGTGCGGGAGCCCGCACATGCTGCGCGATACGCGCAAGCTGCTGGACGACCTGGGCTTCCAGGAAGGCAGCAACAATGCGCCGGGCCACTACGTGGTCGAAAAGGCGTTCGTCGGCTAAGCCACGTAGCGTTTTCGCGGCCCGCGCCGCCGACTCAGCAAAAAGGAGCCTTCTGGCTCCTTTTTTGTTGCTGGTTACAATTGGCGTCATCATGACGGAAATTTGACGTCAGAATTCTTCCTACAAAAAAGTGGCTTGCAAACATCAACCATTGCATGAAAAGTGTGCGCTAAGCCTTGGTGGCACTGCATTCTTTCTTTTTTTGAGATATCATCGCGCCGCACGATCAGTCGAATTGACACGCTTTTATTGGTTCGGCTTGATTGTTACCGAATGTAACTTTCGTTACTTCGTACCATAGCGTTTTGTCGTTCGCGCGCTGCGCGTGACGGCTACACCTGGGAGGCTAGAGACTCGCATGCGTTCTTTCGTCTTCGTGCCGCCGATGCGCACCCGCCTCGCGGTCCACACGGCTTCCTGAGAGGGAAACTCATGGATACGCCGACTGCCGTCCAGTTCAACGCCCCCTTTTCTTCGTCAGTGGTTCGTGACGGGTTCGACGCGCCGTCGTCGACCGAACGCGAGCTTGCACGGCTGCGCGCACGAGTGCGCGAGCTGTCGGCCGAACTCGTGCAGGCGCAGGAAGCCGCCTGCCGTCACGTGGCGCGCGAACTGCACGACGGCGTGGGCGCCGAGCTGACCGCGACGCGCTTCGCGCTGGCCGGCGTCGAAACCTGGCTGCCCGCCGACGCGCCGCCGCAATGCGCCGCCGCGCTCGCGGTCGCGAACCGCTCGCTCGACGCCGTGTACGCGGCAAGCCGTCAGGCCATCGCGGAACTACACGGGTCATCGCTCGATGCGGGCCTCGTCAGCGCGCTGGCGCACTGGACCGGCGACTTCGCCACGCGCACGCGGTTGCGCACCAACTTCGTCTGCGCCACCGACGTGCGCCTCACGCGCCTGCCCGCCGACGCAGCGCTGGCCGTGTTCCGGGTCGCGCAGGAAGCGCTGAACAACATCGCCAGGCACGCTCGCGCCGAATCGGCAGACGTGCGGATCGAGACCAGCCGACGTCACCTCACGCTCCTCGTCAGCGACGACGGCATCGGGCTCACACGCAACGCCCGCAACCCCCGGCACGGCCATTTCGGGCTGAGCGGCATGCAGGCGCGCTGCGCCGCCTTCGACGGCACGCTGCGTGTCAGCGCCCGGCGTGCCGGCGTGCAGGGTGGCGCGAGCGCCAACGCGCCACGCGGAACGTTGTTGCAGGCGCGCTTCGCCTGGGACGCGATGCTCGCGCGCACGCCTCGCCCCGAGCGGCGCGCACTGCAATCGTGAGCGCGCCGTCATGAGCCTGCGCATCCTGATCGCCGACGATCACGCCGTGGTTCGCCAGGGCGTGCGCCAATTGCTGCTCGACCGCGGCGTGGCGCGCGAAGTGAACGAAGCGCAAAGCGGCGCCGAAGCGCTCGACGCCGTCGGCCAGCACAGCTACGACGTGGTGCTGCTCGATATCTCACTGCCCGACATGAACGGCGTCGAAGTGCTCAAACGCCTGAAGCGCAAGGTGCCGCGCGCGGCGGTGCTGATGTTCTCGATGTACCGCGAGGACCAGTACGCGGTGCGCGCGCTGAAGGCCGGGGCGTCCGGCTACCTGTCGAAAACGGTCGACGCCGCGCAGATGATCGGCGCGATCCAGCAGGTCGCGGCGGGCCGCAAGTACGTGAGCCCAGCGATGGCCGAAGCGCTGGCCGACTACGTCTCCTTCGACGGCGAGCAGTTGCCGCACGAAAAGCTCTCCGATCGCGAATATCAAACGCTGTGCATGCTCGCGTCGGGCAAGCGGCTGACGGATATTGCGGCGGCGCTGTCGTTGTCGGTCAAGACAGTCAGCGTGTACCGCACGCGGCTGCTCGAGAAAATGAAGCTGCGCAATAACGCCGAACTGACGTTCTATGTGATGAGCAACCGGCTCGTCGATCTGAACCCGGCAATGGCGGGCTGACGTCGTCGCTTCGCCGTCGCCTTCGTCGTCATCGCCGCGCTATGTCTCGCGGAATAGCTCGCCATTAGCCCCCGCCCGGCTAGCCCGCAAGAGAACGAAGCCGTCCCCTTTATTCGCGCATTCGAGCGAAAGCTTTGCCGCCGCGCTGCTTCCCACGCAGGAACACCACGCGCGAAGCCCTTCCAGCTGGGAGTTTCCGCCCGCCCCCCCAAGCCGTGCGCAGGTCATCCCAAAACTAGGCGGCAGCACGCATCCGCTAAAATTGTGGGTTTCCCCGACATTCGGCGCGCAACACGCGTGCACTACTGGAGACCCACGCCAATGTCCCTGTTTCGCAAAAAGAGCGTCGAGCACATGATCGCGGCAAGCGCTCAGAACGCCGGCCTGAAAAAAGCGCTCGGCGCGCTCGATCTGACTTTCCTCGGTGTCGGCGCCATCATCGGCACCGGCATTTTCGTGCTGACCGGCACGGGCGCCGTGCAGGCCGGCCCGGCGCTGATGATCTCGTTTCTGATCGCGGCGGTCGCGTGCGGCTTCGCCGCGCTCGCCTACGCCGAATTCGCGTCGACGATTCCGGTCGCGGGTTCCATCTACACGTATTCGTATGCGACGCTCGGCGAACTGGCCGCGTGGATCATCGGCTGGGACCTGATGCTCGAATACGGGCTGGCCACGTCGGCGGTGTCGGTCGGCTGGTCGGGCTATCTGCAATCGTTGCTGTCGGGCTTCGGCGTGTCGTTGCCGGTCGCACTGACGGCGGCGCCGGGCGCGCTGCCCGGCCACGAGACGCTCTTCAACCTGCCCGCCTTCCTCGTGATGATGGCGATCACCGCGCTGTTGTCGGTCGGCGTGCGCGAATCCGCGCGGATCAACAACATCATGGTGGCGATCAAGGTGACCGTGGTGCTGCTGGTGATCGCCGTTGGCGTCTTCCACGTCACGCCGGCCAACTGGCATCCGTTCATGCCGAATGGCTGGAACGGCGTGTTCGGCGCGGCGGCGGTCATGTTCTTCGCGTTCATCGGCTTCGATTCGGTGTCGTCCGCGGCGGAAGAGGTGAAGGATCCGAAGCGCGATCTGCCGATCGGCATCATTGCGTCGCTCGGCGTGTGCGCGGTGCTGTACGTGGCAGTGGCCGCGGTGGTGACGGGCATCGTGCCGTCGGCGAAGTTCGCGAATATTTCGCACCCGGTGTCGTATGCGTTGCAGGAGGCGGGGCAGACGTGGGTCGCGGGCTTCATCGACCTCGGCGCCGTGCTCGGCATGCTGACGGTGATTCTGGTGATGGCCTATGGTCAGACACGCGTGATCTTCGCGATGTCGCGCGACGGCCTGTTGCCGGCGCGGCTGTCGCGCTTGCATCCCCGGTTTGCGACGCCGTTCTTCACGACGTGGCTCGTGGGGATTTTCTTCGGCTTGATCGGCGCGCTGGTGCCGTTGAATGTGTTGGCCGAGCTGATCAATATCGGTACGCTGGCCGCGTTCTCGATGGTGTCGATCGCCGTGCTCGTTTTGCGCAAGACGCATCCTGATTTGCCGCGCGCGTTCCGCTGCCCCGGCGTGCCAGTGGTGCCGATTCTCGCGGTGGCGTCGTGTCTGTTCCTGATGTTCAATCTTCAGGGCGTGACGTGGGCGGCATTCGTGATCTGGCTGCTGATTGGGCTGGTTATCTATTTCGGCTATTCGCGGCGCAATTCGAGGTTGGCGAAGTAAGTTTTTTCTCTGGCTGCGCGCGGTTGTTTGCCGGGAGCCCGAGCTGTCCCAAACTGCGCGCCATGAACAACGCAGTCATTCCGTCGGCGCCTCGTGCGTCGACGCGACCGCTCATCAAATCGCCTGGCCGTTTTTGCTAGCCGCCGTTTGCTGGTTATTCGTTGCGCTAGCCAATATCTCCCAGAATATCCGCCTTTTCCGCCGCCTCACGCGGCGCAAAGCCGATCCTTCCATTGCGCCAAGCCGGCGAGCACACTTCCCCTCATAGCGCGCCCGCGCGATTTGTGTTTTACTTTTCGGCAGACTCATAAAAACCGCAGCACCCGTATCGGACCCCACGAGCAGGCAGCTGAAGGCAAGAAAAAACAAAGGTCCGGTCTCATCCATCAGCAACTAACTTGCATGGGACCGGAGTAAGCGCTAAAGCGCTATCTTTGGTCTCTCGCATGGGACCGGAGTAAGCGCTAAAGCGCTAACTCCGGTCGACACAGGAGACACTTCATGGCGATCAGCATTAGTCTGACGGTGAACGGCGCACCCATTAGCGCCTCAGTCGACCCCGGCACCTTACTTGTCCAGTTCCTGCGCGATCAACTCCGCCTGACCGGCACGCACATCGGTTGCGATACGGCGCAGTGCGGCGCATGCACCGTTCACCTGAACGGCCGCGCGATCAAGTCGTGCAACATCCTCGCGGTGCAAGCCGATGGCACGAACGTCACCACGATCGAAGGGCTCGCGCAGAACGGTGCGCTGCACCCGATGCAAGCCGCGTTCAAACATTGCCACGGACTGCAGTGCGGCTTTTGTACGCCCGGCATGGTGATGAGCGCGGTTTCGCTCGTACAGCGTCAACCCGACCTCACCGGCGACGACGTGCGCGCCCAGTTCGACGGCAATCTGTGCCGCTGCACGGGCTATCACAACATCGTCAAGGCAGTGCTCGAAGGCGCCGCAGGCATGAAGTCGTCGGACACGGCCGCCGCCAATGCCAACGCGGCGGCCGCCGCACCGGCCACCGCCTGAGGAGCCGACGATGAACGCACCTGACACCCACCTCATCGGCGCTTCCGTCGAACGCAAGGAAGACTACCGGTTCCTGACCGGCAGCGGCCAGTACACCGACGACATCGTCCTGCCCCAGCAAACCTACGCGGTGTTCCTGCGCTCGCCGCACGCGCACGCGAAGATCACCAGCATCGACACCACAGCAGCGAAACAGTCGGCGGGCGTGGTCGCGATCTTCACCGGCGCGGACATGGCCGCGGATAACGTCGGCGGCCTGCCATGCGGCTGGCTGATCCACAGCACCGACGGCAAGCCGATGAACGAGCCGCCTCATCCGATCATCGCGCATACCAAAGTACGCCACGTCGGCGATCAGGTCGCGCTCGTGATCGCCGATTCGATCAAGGCCGCGAAAGACGCAGCCGAATTGATCGAGGTCGACTACGACGTGCTGCCGGCCGTGGTCGACACCGCGCATGCGGACGACCCGGGCCAGCCCGCCGTTCACGACGAAGTGCCGAACAACGTCTGCTACAACTGGGGCCACGGCGACAAAGCCGCGACCGACGCCGCGTTCGCCAAGGCCGCGCACGTCACCACGCTCGACATCGTCAACAACCGGCTGATCCCGAACGCGATCGAACCGCGCGCAGTCAACGCGAGCTACTCGATGCAGGACGACAGCTACACGCTCTACGTCGCGAATCAGAATCCGCACGTGGAGCGTCTGCTGATGGCCGCGTTCGTGCTGTCGCTGCCGGAATCGAAGCTGCGCGTGATCGCGCCGGACGTGGGCGGCGGCTTCGGCTCGAAGATCTTCCTGTACGCCGAAGACGTCGCGCTCACGTGGGCCTCGAAGAAGATCCGCCGTCCAGTCAAATGGACGGCCGAACGCTCGGAAGCGTTCATCTCCGATGCGCACGGCCGCGATCACGTGACGAAGGCCGAACTCGCGATGGACGCGGACGGCAAGTTCCTCGCCATGCGTGTCCACACGACCGCTAACATGGGCGCGTATCTATCGACCTTCGCGTCATGCGTGCCGACCATCCTGTACGCGACGCTGCTCGCCGGGCAGTACGCAACGCCTGCGATCTATGCGGAAGTGAAAGCGGTCTTCACCAACACCGTTCCCGTGGATGCCTATCGCGGCGCGGGCCGCCCCGAAGCGACCTACGTGGTGGAGCGTCTGGTCGAAACCGCGGCGCGCGAGATGAACCTCGATCCCGCGGAAATCCGCCGCCGCAATTTCATCCGCCAGTTCCCGTACGCGACGCCGGTCGGGCTCACCTACGACACCGGCGACTACGACGCGATCCTCGCGCGCTCGCTCGAACTCGCGGACGTCAATGGTTTCGCCGCGCGTCGGCAGGAATCCGAAAAGAACGGCAAGCGGCGTGGACTTGGTTACTCGTGCTACATCGAAGCCTGCGGCCTCGCGCCGTCGAACATCGCGGGCGCGTTGGGCGCGCGCGCCGGTCTCTTCGAAGTAGGACAAATCCGCGTGCATCCGACCGGTTCGGTCACGGTGTTCACCGGCTCGCACAGCCATGGCCAGGGGCACGAGACCACCTTCGCGCAAGTGGTCGCCGACCGGCTCGGCATTGCGCTGGAGAGCGTCGAGATCGTGCACGGCGACACCGGCCGCATCGCGTTCGGCATGGGGACGTATGGCTCGCGCTCGATCGCGGTCGGCGGCACGGCGATCATGAAGGCGCTCGACAAGATCGAAGCCAAGGCGAAGAAAATCGCCGCGCACCTGCTCGAAGCCGCGGCCGAGGACATCGAATTCAAGGACGGCGTGTTCCGCGTCGCGGGCACCGACCGCACCAAGGCCTTCGCCGAAATCTCGCTCGCCGCGTACGTGCCGCACAACTATCCGCTCGACGTGCTCGAACCGGGCCTCGAAGAAAGCGCGTTCTACGATCCGACCAACTTCACCTATCCGTCCGGCGCGTACATCTGCGAGGTCGAAGTCGATCCGGAGACGGGCGTGTGCCGGATCCAGCAGTTCACCGCGGTCGACGATTTCGGCAACGTGATCAATCCGATGATCGTCGAAGGCCAGGTGCATGGCGGGCTCGCGCAGGGCATCGGCCAGGCGATGCTGGAACGCTGCGTGTACGACAACGACAGCGGCCAGCTGCTCTCCGGCTCGTACATGGACTACGCGATGCCGCATGCGTCCGATCTGCCGAACTTCACCGTCGAAACCGCGAAGGGCACGCCGTGCACGCACAATCCGCTCGGCGTGAAAGGCTGCGGCGAAGCGGGTGCGATCGGCTCGCCGCCGGCGGTGATCAACGCGATCATCGACGCGCTTGCGCCGCTCGGCGTGACCGATCTGCAAATGCCGGCGACGCCGCATCGCGTGTGGTCTGCGATTCACGCGGCCACGCAACCCCACTGAGACCCTGAGCGGAGCATTCGACATGTATTCATTCGAGTATCAACGCGCGACGGATCCCAAAGCGGCCGCCGCCATCCTCACCGCCGACAGCGACGCGAAGTTTCTCGCCGGCGGCCAAAGCCTGCTGCCCACCATGCGGCTGCGTCTCGCGCAGCCGTCGCAACTGGTCGACGTGACACGGATTGCGGCGCTCAAGTCGATCAGCGTCGACGCAGACACGGTGACGATCGGCGCGGCGGTCTGTCATGCCGACGTCGCGGATCACGCGGAGTTGCGACGCGTGTCGCCGGGGCTCGCGGAGCTCGCCGCGCATATCGGCGATCGCCAGGTGCGCGCGCTCGGCACGATCGGCGGCTCGCTCGCCAACAACGACCCGGCTGCCTGCTACCCGGCGGCGGCGCTGGCGTTGGACGCGACCATCGTCACGGACCGGCGGCGCATCGCGGCAAGCGACTTCTTCGTCGGCATGTACGAGACCGCGCTGGCGCCCGACGAACTGATCGTCGCCGTCGAGTTTCCGGTGCCGGAGCGTGCGGCGTATGAGAAATTCCGCAATCCCGCTTCGCACTTCGCGCTGGTCGGCGTGTTCGTCGCGAAGTTCGCGAGCGGCGTGCGTGTCGCAGTGACGGGCGCGGCGTCGTCGGTATTTCGCGTGCCGGAGCTGGAAAGCGCGCTGTCGGCGGATTTCACGCCGGACGCCGCACGCTCGGTCAGCGTGCCGTCCGCCGATCTGAACACCGACATGCACGCGAGCGCCGAGTACCGCGCACATCTGATTCCGGTGCTGGCCGCTCGCGCCGTAACAAAGGCGAACGCTTAGCGGTCCTTGCTATCGGCGGCTGACGTGGCGTGTTTTTCAAGCACGTCAGCCCCGTTCGCCAATACACGCGAACAAGCAAACATGCGACGCAACGCGCGCCGGCCTGCTTCGCGCTTCGCGGGCGTCACGTTTCACCGGCCAAACACGCGCGCAGATTCAGGACCACCATGCAGCCAGCTTCGATCGACGACACCCTCGCGCAACTCGCGGCCCAGCGCTATTTCGCCAGCCGCGAGCTGGCAACCGCGCTGTATCTCGCGTTGCGCATGGAGCGGCCGTTGTTCGTCGAAGGCGAGCCGGGCGTCGGCAAGACCGAGCTCGCCAAAGCCGCAGCCGGCATGCTCGGCACCACGATGTTGCGGCTGCAATGCTATGAGGGGCTCGACACGGCCAGCGCGCTCTACGAGTGGGACTACCCGCGGCAGATCATGGCGCTGCGTCTGGCTGAAGCCGCGGGCGACCGGCCTGACAACGACACCTTGTATCGCGGCGAATTTCTGCTGAAGCGGCCGCTGCTGCAAGCGCTGATGCCGGATGAAAATCACCCCGACGCGCGGCGCGTGCTGCTGATCGACGAGATAGACCGCGCCGACGAGCCGTTCGAAGCGTTCCTGCTGGAACTGCTTTCGGACTTCCAGGTATCGATTCCCGAGTACGGCTCGGTGCGCGCGACGCAGCCGCCGCTCGTCGTGATGACGTCGAACCGCACCCGCGAAGTGCACGATGCGCTGAAGCGCCGCTGTCTGTATCAATGGATCGGCTATCCGGAGCGCGATCGCGAACTGGAAATCGTCGCCGCGCGAGCGCCGCACACATCGGCCGAGTTGCAGCGCCGGGCGGTCGATTTCGTACATCGGCTGCGCGGCATGGATCTGTTCAAGGCGCCGGGCATCGCCGAAACGATCGACTGGTGCCGCGCGCTCGAAGCGCTGTCGGTGACGGAACTCGATCCGCAGTCGGTGCAGAACACGTTGGGCGTGCTGCTCAAGTATCAGGACGATCTGGCGCGCGTGGATGCCGCGCAGATCGCGCAGTGTCTCGCGACACCGGGATAGTGAGCATGTCGAACCGAACTGATGCTAGCGATAGCGATGCCGCCGATTCGAACCCACAAGCGGATTTGAGAGGCGCGCGAACCTCAAGCACAACCTCGGCCGCACCCGCCGCGCCGCTCGGCGGCGACACCCCCACGCTCGCCCGCAACGTCGTCCATTTCGTGCGCGTCTTGCGCGGCGCGGGCTTGCCGATGTCGCCCGCGCAAGCCGTCGACGCACTCGCCGGCTTGCACTGGATCGAGCTCGACCGTCGGGACGACGTGCGCGCCGCTCTCGCCGCGCTGCTGGTGTCCGCGCCCGACGAGCGCGACCTGTTCAACGCCGCGTTCGACCTGTTCTGGCGCGACCCCGACTGGGAAGGCAAGCTGCGCGCGCTGCTGCTGCCGAAAGTCCGCGACGGGCTGCCACCGCCCAAACGCAACAACCGTCTCGCCGATGCGCTCGCGGTACGCGTGCCGCCATCGCCGCATCGCAACGCACCGCAGGAAACCGAACAGCACGAGTTGCACGCGCACGTCACGTTCAGTGCCGAAGAGCGCCTGCGTCATCGCGACTTCGACACCCTTTCCGCCGACGAATGGCGTACCTTGCGTCATCTGATCCGTGGCCAGCGGCTGCCACTCGCGACCGAGCCGACGCGCCGTCTGAAGGCCGCATCGCATGGCACGCATGCGGACCTACGCGCGAGCGCCCGGCACGCGGTGCGCGCGGGCGGCGACTGGACGGTGTGGAAGTATCGCGCGGCGGTCGAGCGCAAGCCGCCACTCGTCTTGCTGCTCGACATTTCCGGCTCGATGAGCAGCTACTCGCGCGCGGTGCTGTATTTCTGTCACGCGCTGTTGCAGTCGCGTGAACGCTTGCAGGTGTTCCTGTTCGGCACGCGCCTCACCAACGCGACGCGCGCGCTGCGCGAGCGCGACCCCGATGTGGCGATCGCGACGCTCGCCGATCTGGCGGTCGACTGGTCGGGCGGCACGCGCATCGGCGCGGCGCTCGCCGAATTCAACCGCCGCTGGGCACGGCGCGTGCTGACCGGCAGGGCCACGGTGCTGCTCGTCACCGATGGACTCGATCATGAAGCCATCGACGTGCTCGACACCGAGATGGCGCGCCTGCGTCGCTTCGCGCACCGCATCGTATGGCTCAATCCGCTGCTGCGTTTCAGCGGCTTTTCTCCGAAGGCGCGCGGCGTGCAGGCGATCCTGCCGTATGTCGACGCGCATCGTCCGGTTCATAATCTAGACAGTCTGGCTGCGTTCGGTCGCGACCTCGCGCAACTCACGCGCGCGCCTCGTCCGAGCTTGGCGGCCACGACAACCGCAGGAGCATCGTCATGGAATTGACCGAAACCCACTCGCTGCCGATCGCGCAGCAGCGCACCTGGGAAGCGCTGAACGATACGGAGATCCTGCGCGCCTGCATACCCGGTTGCGAAAGCATCGACGCGGACGGTGAGAACGCGTATCTGGTGGCGCTGAGCGCCGCGGTCGGTCCGGTCAAGGCGCGCTTCAAGGGGCGCATGCAGCTGACCGACATCGACGCGCCGAACGCATACAGCATCGTGTTCGAAGGCCAGGGCGGCGCAGCGGGTTTCGCGAAGGGCAATGCGCGCGTCATGCTCGAAGCCGACGGCGACAGCGCGACGAAGCTAACATATACGGCGAGCGCGCAGGTCGGCGGCAAGCTCGCGCAGATCGGCTCGCGGCTCGTCGATGGCGCTGCGCGTAAAATCGCGGGCGAGTTCTTCAAGCGCTTCGGCGCTCAGTTCACCGGGGAAGGCGACGGCGACAGCGCAACCGCCCAGGCCGGCGATGAGGCAACAGCAACCGCAGCCGCCGCTGCCGCCGCGCAGCCCGGCGCGGAATCGAATGACACTACCGGCGCCGAGTCCGACGCCGATGCAACGAAGAGGAAAAGATCATGGACAGCGTGGATCTCGAAGTCCTGAAGTCCAGCGCACGCTGGCTGGAAGACGGACATCGCGCGCTACTGGTGACGGTGGTCAAGACATGGGGCTCGTCGCCCCGTCCCGAAGGCGCGATGCTCGCCGTCCGCGACGACGGTCTCGTGGTGGGTTCGGTCTCGGGCGGCTGTATCGAGGACGATCTGATCGACCGCGTGCGGCAAAGGGGCATCGAGCAGACGCAGCCGGAAGCGGTCAAGTACGGCATCACGGCGGAAGAAGCGCATCGCTTCGGCCTGCCTTGCGGCGGCACGATCCAGCTGGTGCTCGAACCGTTGACGAGGCAAAGCGGCATCGCCGAACTATGCCAAGCAGTGGAAAACGGCCGCCTCGTGGCGCGCGAAGTCGACATGACGACGGGCGCGGTGCGACTCGGCGATGCGCAGGCAACCGACGGCGTGCATTTCGACGACGCGCGTCTGTTGACGATCCACGGCCCGCGTTTCCGCATGCTGGTGATCGGCGCGGGGCAGTTGTCGCGCTATCTGTGCAACATCGCGGTGGGGCTCGACTATCAGGTGACCGTGTGCGATCCGCGCGAAGAGTACACCGAGGAGTGGAACATCCCCGGCACAAAGATCGTGCGGACGATGCCGGACGATACCGTACTCGACATGAAGCTCGACGAGCGCTGCGCGGTGATCGCGCTCACGCACGATCCGAAGCTCGACGACCTCGCGCTGATGGAAGCGCTGAAGACGCCGGCGTTTTATGTCGGCGCGTTGGGTTCGAGAAGGAATAACCAGGCGCGGCGCGAGCGGCTGAAGGAGTTCGATCTGAACGAGACCGAACTGGCGCGCCTGCATGGGCCGGTCGGGATTTATATCGGCAGCCGGACGCCGCCGGAGATCGCCGTCTCTATTCTTGCCGAAGTGACGGCGGCCAAGAACGGCGTCTCGCTGCCTACGCTGCTTCAGGTCGAAGGCGCGAAGGCGGCACGGGAGATCGCCGCATCAGGCGGGACGGCTTGTAGCGTTTGATGGAAGGTTTGCGGGTGCGGCGGAGGCGCAGGCCCGGCGACGCAAACCGGCCGCTTACATCAATCCGCAGACCACAGCCGCAATCACCGATCCGCCGATCAGCACGACGCCCACCACGCGGCGTTTATTCAGCTCGGTCCACAGCAGCAAGCCGGTCAGTGAAAGCAGGATGAGGCTGCCCGCGATCGTGTCGATCAACAGCACCCAGCCGACGCTCAAGCCCACGCCTTTGTGCAGGTTGTTCATCGTCGCGAGAAACGAGTTCTGCGTGCGTTTCACCGATATGAACCCGTTGCCGACCCAGTACTCCGCCTGCACGCTTTGCGACGGCCCCATGATGCCGACCTGCCACAGCTCCGGCTGCATCGTGCTGCGATCGCCCCACGCCACCGGATGCGCCGGCTCACGCTTGGTCCGTCCCGGCTTGCCGTCGATATTCAGTTCGCTCTTGAGCCACTTCGCCATCTCCATGGGCGAATGCAGCGGCCTTTGCGGCACGGGGATCTGCATTTCCTCGACCTGCGCCTCGCCGGTCGGCACTTTCAGCGGGCCGCCCCGATGGTTCAGCAGAAAGCCGGTCACACCGAACATCAAGCCCAGCACCGCGCCCCACAAGCCGACCCAGCCATGCACCTTGCGCAGCCACTTGATGAACGTCGCGCGCCGCGAACGCTGGCGCCGCACCGCCCGCTCGGCGTCGTCCATCAGATGATGGCCGCGTTCCGGCACGTGAACGGTGTAGGGCGCGCCACGCTCGGCGGCAGGTTTCATTTCGATCGATTCAGGCGCGTTCACATCGGGCTCCAGGCGCGGCGGCTCAATCCTTTGCCGGCGCATGGCGCCAACGCGCGCTCGCCCAGCAGCGGTCAAGAAAGTGTTGAAAAGGAGGGCGGACGACCCAGCTTGGAGTCCGGGCCGTCCGGTTGAGAGGCGGGCTGGCAGTCACAGAGGAGGAGAAATGTGACAAATCGCCGGCGTTGCCTTTCAATTGAGAACGACTATCATTACACAATTAAGTGTTTTGCTCAATCTCAACGTCTGGCAGCCGCTCGACATCCGCGCGGCGCAAACGGGCGGTCCTGGGTTCGCTTCGCTTCCGGCACGTCGAGCACGCGAAAATTCGCCCCGATGACTTCACGCGGATGCGTCCCGCGATCGAAGCGATCGGGCGCGATGTGCGCGCCGAGTTGATCGTCAAGTCGACGCTGGTGGAATCGTCGAGTGTGGCGTCGCAGGCGCCTTGAAAGCGCAGGCTACGACGATGCACGGCAACGCCTGGCTCATACCGGCCAGAGCGGCCCTTCCTGCATCGCGCCGATCTGCTCGCGCATTTCGAGGATGCGGTCTTCCCAGTACCGCTGCGTGTTGAACCACGGAAACGCCGCCGGAAACGCCGGGTCGTCCCAGCGACGCGCGAGCCACGCCTGGTAGTGAATCAGCCGCAGCGTGCGCAACGCTTCGACCAGGTACAGTTCGCGCGGCTCGAACTCGCAGAAGTCCTCGTAACCGGCGAGCAGATCCGCCAGCGCACGCGACGCCTCGACGCGCTCGCCCGGCAGCAGCAGCCACAAATCCTGCACCGCCGGACCCATGCGGCTGTCGTCGAAGTCAACAAAATGCGGGCCCGCGTCGGTCCACAACACATTGCTCGGATGACAGTCGCCGTGCATGCGCAGCATGCGGATCTCGCCCGCACGCTCGAACGCGCGCTCAACGCCTTCAAGCGCGAGATTCACCACGGTTTCCCACGCGGCGCGCACGTCGTTGGGCACGAAACGTTGCGCGAGCAGGAAGTCTCGCGGCTCGTAGCCGAATGTGTGGATGTCGAGGGTGGGACGTTCGGTGTAGTCGAGGGTCTGCCCGACCGCGTGGATGCGGCCTATAAAACGCCCCAGCCATTCGAGCGTGTCGCGCCTGTCGAGGTCTGGCGCGCGGCCGCCCCGGCGCTCGAAGATCGAAAAGCGGAAACCGTCGAAGGTATGCAGCGTGCGGCCTTCCAGCTCGCGCGCGGGCACTGCCGGAATTTCCCGCGCGGTGAGATCGGCGACGAATGCATGCTCTTCGAGAATGGCAGCATCGCTCCAACGCTCGGGACGATAGAACTTCGCGACCACCGGCGGCCCGTCTTCGACGCCCACCTGATACACGCGGTTTTCGTAGCTGTTAAGCGGCAACATGCGGCCATCGGTGCGTACACCGACCGTGCTGAGCACGCTGTCGAGCGCGTCGAGCACGATTTCCGGCTGGAGCCGGGCGAAGGGCACGGCACTGTGCGCCTGGTTCTGTGAGTCGAGATTGTCGTCGTTCATGCCCGCATTGTGCGCCGGGCCGCCGTCAAAGACGAGGGCGACGGCTCACAATGCGTGATTACAACTTACACACATCCCAGCATCAAATTGCTTTCAGTGTATCTGCGCGCTCGACGGACGTACCTGCTCGCCCGTATCGATCAGGTCTTCGAGGAAGAAGGGTTCAGTATTCAGGTGCGGCGAAACGCCGGGTTCGCCGGCATACCACGCCACCATGGCCATGTCGCCAAGAATGCGCATGACAATTCCGCGCGCGCCTTGCGGCACGGCGATATGCACCGACCGGACAATGGAACCGATTTGCATGATATTTCCCCGTTTCTCGCGTAGCCGGCTTTGTGATTTCATGCCGGTCAAGGTGATGATAAAAGCGCCGCTTCGCCGCTAACGTTGCGTACGCACCCAATCTGCTGCGCGTGATACGCGTGAGAGGTTCGAGTCATTGTTCCCGTTTTACGGGGCTTTGAAAAGCGCGAATAAAAGGCTGTTCAACCGTCGTTTCGCCCTATTCCAATTACGCTGCGCGCGACCGATGATCTGGGCGTAAAACGTCGTAACCAGACCATCATAAACCCTGCTGGGGTGGGATATCAAAAACGTGCACCGTCAGGACGATTCGCCCGATCCGCGCGCCGCGTCCGCTTGCCGTCGCGGCACGCGCCGTGTTCCGCGTAGCCGCGGCAATCAATGCGCGCGCGTCGCCGTCCGTGGTTTCGAGCGAGCGCGCTAGCCATGTGGATCGTTCGTCTCGCGCTGCGGCGCCCGTATACGTTCGTCGTGCTGGCCCTGCTTTTGCTGATCGTCGGGCCGCTGACCATTCTGCGCACGCCGACCGACATCTTCCCGAACATCGACATCCCGGTGCTCTCGGTCATCTGGTCGTATAACGGCCTGCCCGCCGACGAGATCGAAAAGCGCATCGTGCTCAACTACGAGCGCGGGCTGTCGGTGGCGGTCAACGATATCGAGCACACGGAATCGACTTCGTTGAACGGCATCGCGGTGATCAAGATCTTTTTTCAGCCGCACGCGAATATCGACGAAGCGCTCGCGGAAGTCACCGCGCTGTCGCAGGCGCAATTGCGCTCGCTGCCGCCCGGCATCACGCCGCCGTTCATTCTGCGCTACAACGCGTCGACGGTGCCGATCCTGCGGCTCGCGCTGTCGTCCGCGTCGCTGACCGAGCAGGAGCTGTACGACTTCGGCAACAACTTCCTGAAGACGCAGCTCGCCACCGTGCCCGGCGCTTCCGCGCCCTTGCCCTATGGCGGCAAGCAGCGGCAGATCATGGTCGATATCGATTCGCGCAAACTGCAGGAGCGCAATCTCTCGCCGCTCGATGTGGTCAACGCGGTCACCGCGCAGAATCTGATCCTGCCTTCGGGCACCGCGAAAATCGGCTCGACCGAATACTCGGTGGAAATGAACGGCAGCCCGGATTCGCTGGCCGGCCTGAACAACATTCCGATCCGCTCGACGGCCAACGGCACGGTCTATATCCGCGATGTCGCGCACGTGCGCGACGGCTTCCAGCCGCAGACCAATATCGTGCGCGTGAACGGCCAGCGTGCGTCGCTCCTGACCATCAACAAAAGCGGCAACACGTCCACGCTCGAGATCGTCGACCGCATCAAGAAGATGATGCCGACGCTGCGTAATCTCGTGCCCGCGTCGCTGAGTATCGACCCCGTCGCCGATCAGTCGCTGTTCGTGCGGGCGTCCGTGCAGGGCGTGCTGCGCGAAGCGTTGATCGCCGCGTGCCTGACCGGTCTGATGATTCTGCTGTTCCTCGGCAACTGGCGCGCGACTCTGATCATCGCCGTGTCGATTCCGCTGTCGATGATCACGTCCATCATCGCGCTGTCGATGCTCGGCGAAACCATCAACATCATGACGCTTGGCGGGCTCGCGCTCGCGGTCGGGATTCTGGTCGACGATGCGACGGTGGCGATCGAGAACATCAGCCAGCAACTGGAACAGGGCAAGCCGCTCGAACAGGCGATTCTCGACGGCGCGCATCAGATCGCGATTCCGACGCTGGTGTCGACCCTGTCGATCTGCATCGTATTCGTGCCGATGTTTCTGCTGACGGGCGTCGCGCACTATCTGTTCATCCCGCTCGCCGAGGCCGTGGTGTTCGCGATGCTGGCTTCGTATTTCTTCTCCCGCACGCTCGTGCCGACGCTCGCGAAATATCTGCTGCGCTATCACCACAAACCGACGGACCTGCATCACGCACCGGCGCAAACGCGCAATCCGTTCATGCGCGTGCACTACGCTTTTGAACGCGGCTTTGCGCGCCTGCGCGAGCGCTATCGTGTGTTTCTCGAAGCGCGCGTCGCGCGGCCGGGTTTGTTCGTGACGCTATTTCTGCTCTGCTGTGGCGCGTCGATGGTACTGATGCCATTTCTCGGCCGCGACTTCTTCCCGGCTGTCGACGCAGGCACGATCGCGCTGCATCTGCGTGCGAAAACCGGCATGCGGGTCGAGGAAACCGCGGTGGTGACCGACCGGGTCGATACGAGGATTCGTCAATTGATACCGCCGGACGAGTTGCATTCGATCATCGACAACATTGGCTTGCCGGTCTCGGGCATCAACCTCTCGTACAGCAACACCGGCACGATCGGCACTTCGGATGCCGACGTGCTGATCACGCTGAATCCCGATCATCACCCGAGCGCCGCTTACGTGCGCACATTGCGGCGCACGCTCACCGACGAATTCCCCGGCGTGCAGTTCGCGTTTCTGCCTGCGGATATCGTCAGTCAAACGCTCAACTTCGGCATGCCGTCGCCGATCGACATTCAGATCGTCGGGCGCGAGGTAGCCGGCAATCGCGTGTTCGCCGCGACGCTGCTGAACCGTCTACGCACGGTGCCGGGTCTGGCCGACGTGCGCATCCAGCAGCCCGCCGACCTGCCGCGCATCTTTATCGACGTGGACCGCACGCGCGCCCAGCAAGCGGGTTTCTCGCAACGCGACATCGCGAGCAATCTGCTGATCACGCTATCCGGCAGCCAGCAAACCACGCCGACCTTCTGGCTGAATCCGCGCAACGGCGTCAGCTACAACGTGATCACGGAAGCGCCGCAATACACGATCGATTCGCTGCAATCGCTCGCGAACATTCCGTTGAACGCGAACGGCCGCAGCAATATTCTCGGCTCGCTCGCGACCATGAAGCGTGAAGCCGCCAATGCGGTGCTCACGCACTACAACGCGCAGACCACCATCGACATCTTCGGCACCGCTGACGGCCGCGATCTCGGCGGCGTCTCCGACGACATCCGCAAGATCGTCGACGACGCCCGCGCCGAACTGCCCAAAACCTCGACCATCGAAATCCGCGGCCAGGTGCAGACCATGAACGATTCGTTCGCGGGCCTGTTCGCCGGTCTCGTGTTCGCGGTGCTGCTGGTGTATCTGCTGATCGTGGTGAACTTCCAGTCGTGGCTCGATCCGTTCATCATCATCACCGCGCTGCCGGGCGCGCTGGCGGGCATCGTGTGGATGCTGTTCCTCACGCGCACTACGCTGTCGATTCCCGCGCTGACAGGCGCGATCATGTGCATCGGCATTGCGACCGCCAACTCGATTCTCGTCATCAGCTTCGCGCGCGAACGCCTGCTCGAACATGGCGACGCGACGCACGCAGCGATCGAAGCCGGCTTCACGCGTTTTCGTCCGGTGCTGATGACGGCCCTCGCGATGGTGATCGGCATGGTGCCGATGGCGATCGGTCTCGGCGAAGGCGGCGAGCAGAACGCGCCGCTCGGGCGCGCGGTGATCGGCGGCCTCGCGGTCGGCACGGTCGCGACGCTGATCTTCGTGCCGGTGGTGTTCTCGATGATCTACCGGCGGCTCGCGGCGCGGCGCCAGCGGGCGGCCGAGCACGTGGTGAACAAGCCATGACGCGGCGCGCGGCATGTATGACATGCAACAACGCATGCAACAAGAGAGGCAGCGTCGACTGCCCACGCAATCTCACAGGGGAAGTTTGATGGAAGCACAACGTCCAGACGGTTCCGGCAGCGCGCGCGATCCCGCGAAGGCGAAGCGCGCGCGCTGGCTCATCGTCGTGGCGGCTTTGGTGGTGATCGCGCTCGCGGCTCAGGGCATCTGGTCGCGTCACACCGCGCACGCGGCGCTCGAACGCGATGCCGAGCATGCGAGCCAGATGAGCGTCGAAGTCGTGCGGCCGCAGAAGTCGTCGGCTGGGCTCGATCTCGTGCTGCCCGGCAACGTGCAGGCCTTTCTCGACACGCCGATCTACGCACGCACCAACGGCTATCTGAAGAAGTGGTACGCCGACATCGGCGCGCGCGTGAAAAGCGGCCAGTTGCTCGCAGAAATCGACACGCCAGAAGTGGACGATCAACTGCGCGCCGCCCGCGCCGATCTCGCGAATGCCAACGCGAACTATGCGCTCGCGAAAAGCACCGCCGATCGCTGGACTGAAATGCTGAAGAGCAAATCTGTGTCGAAGCAGGAGACCGACGAGAAGGTCGGCGACATGCTCGCGAAGAAGGCCACGCTCGACGCCGCGCGCTTTAACGTCGCGCGTCTGGAGAAAACGCAGTCGTTCCAGAAGGTCTACGCGCCGTTCGACGGCACGGTGACCGCGCGCAACGTGGACGTCGGCGCGCTGATCGACGCGGGCAGCGCGGGCGGCCCGGCGAAGGAGCTGTTTCATGTCGCGCAGGCGGATCGGCTGCGCGTTTATGTGAACGTGCCACAGGCCTACGCGCAGCAGGTGCGCGCGCGGCAAACGGCGTTTCTCACGTTGACCGAGGTGCCGTCGCGCCATTATCCGGGCACGGTGGCGCGCACCGCGGGCGCCGTGGATCAGCAACAGCGGACCATGTTGGTCGAAGTCGATGTCGACAATCGCAATGGGGAGTTGCTGCCTGGCGCGTATGCGCAGGTGCATTTCGCGTTGGGCGCGGGCACTGCGCCGTTCACGCTGCCGGGTAACGCGTTGCTGTTCCGGCCGGATGGCGTGAAGGTCGCGACTGTCGATGCGCAACGTAAGGTGAAGCTGCTGCCGGTATCGCTCGGGACGGACTTCGGCACCCGAGTCGCGATCGCGTCCGGCTTGCGCGGCGACGAGCAGGTGATCCTGAATCCGCAGGACTCGATCGTCGATGGCGCGCCGGTGCGGATCGTGCCGCGTAACGCCGAAGGGGCGGAAGGGGCTCCTGGGGCGGCGGCCGGAGCGTCGGGTTCGGCGGCTGGCGGCGAAGGTGCGGCGGGCGCTTCCGGTGCGGCGGCGAAGGGCGAAGATGCAACGGGTGCTTCCAGTGCGGCGGCAAGCGACGAGAAAACCGTGAACGCTTCACCCTCAGCATCGGCCAGCTTATCGCCGACCATTCACGCCAGCGCGCAGCCATCTGTGAGGGCATCGTCATGAACGCGCGAGCCTTGCGCCGCAGAGTCACGCCGCGACCGGCGGCCGCGACCATTCGTCTTCCTGCGCGCGGGTTCGTGCGTAGCTCCGCGTTGGCCAGCATGCGCGCCTCGACATTCGCGCTCACCGTCACCCTCGCCGCCTGCACCGTCGGCCCCGACTATGTGAAGCCGCCCACGACCACCGCGGCGACCTACAAGGAACTCGAAGGCACCGGCTGGAAGCCCGCGCAACCCGCCGACACGCTCACGCGCGGCGCGTGGTGGAGCATCTATTCAGACCCATCGCTCGACGTACTCGAACAGCAGGTCGCGAACGCAAACCAGAACGTGCAAGCCGCCGAAGCGCGCTTTCGCGCCGCCCGCGCGACGGTCGCGCAATACAGGTCGAGCTTCTTCCCGGTGGTCACGGCCAACGCAACGTATTCGCGCGCGCGGACCTCGGAGAACGTGCTGCACAAATCGACCGCCGGCCTCACGCTGAACGACTACCTCGTGCAAGCCGACGCCTCGTGGGAACCGGACCTGTGGGGCCGCGTGTCGCGCAGCGTCGAGGGCGCGAAAGCCGAGGCGCAGGCCAGCGCCGCCGACGCGCAAGCTGTGCTCCTGTCGATGCAGGCCGAACTCGCGACGGACTACTTCGAACTGCGCGGACTCGATCAGGAGCGCCAGCTTCTCGACGACACGATCAAGGCCTACCGCGAAGCGCTGGATCTGACGCAGCACCGCTATGCCGGCGGCATCGCCACCGACGCCGATGTCGCGCAAGCGCAGACGCAGTTGAAGACCACTCAGGCGCAAGCGCTCGACCTCGGCGTGCAGCGCGCGCAGCTCGAACACGCGATCGCGATTCTGATCGGCCAGACACCGTCCACTTTCTCGCTGCCGGTTGCGCCGCTCGCGGCCGTGCCGGTGGTGGCGGAAGCGGGCGTGCCGTCCGCGTTGCTCGAACGACGGCCCGACATCGCATCCGCGGAGCGACAGGTCGCCGGGATGAACGCGCAGATCGGCGTGGCAACAGCGGCGTTTTTCCCGAACCTGATTCTGTCGGTGACGGGCGGGCTCGAAGCAACCAACTACAGCCAGTGGCTGCTCGCGCCGAGCCGGTTGTGGTCGCTCGGGCCGACGCTCGCGGGCACGCTGCTGGACTTCGGCGGACGCGCAGCAGTGAAAGAACAGGCGCGCGCGCAGTACGACGAAAGCGTCGCGCAATACCGGCAGACAGTGCTGAGCGCGTTCGGCCAGGTCGAGGACAATCTCGCCGCGCTACGCGTGCTCGAACAGGAAGCCGCCGCCCAGGACGACGCGGTGGCCGCCGCGCAGCGCGCACTGGCGGTCGTATCGGACCGCTATAAAAACGGCGCGATCACTTATCTCGATGTGGTCGTCGCGCAAACGACGGCGCTTACCAACGAGCGCAACGCGGTGTCGATCGCACGGCGCCGGATGGCCGCGAGTGTTGCGCTGGTCAAAGCACTGGGCGGCGGCTGGAATGCATCCGACTTACCGACCGACGAACAGATCGTGCATCCGTCCGCGCCGGCCAGCGATGCGGCCGCGCACGGGTAGTTGCCGATTTCAACTATCGGTTTCGGCCATTGGTTTCACCGCGAGGAAAAAAGCAGCGTGCGGCGCTGCGCGGCGCGCCGTTCTGCGAGTCTATTTCAGCGTATCCTTAACTCCTTTTCTGCATGTCGCGTTTCCCCAAGGAGATTTTTCTCGTGACCCCGCCGCCGGAATCCCACCGGACTGCTACCTCGGCTGTTCCTTCTTCACCTGCCTCTTCCCACGCCTCCACCGTGTCCGACATTCCGTACCTCGAACGCGGCACGCGTGCATACTGGCGCGCCAGCATCGCGCTGCTGTTTGCCGGTTACGCGACCTTCTCGTTGCTGTATTGCGTGCAGCCATTGCTGCCGTCGTTTTCCGCGGCGTTCGGCGTCACGCCGGCTCAAAGCAGTTTGTCGCTCTCGCTCACCACCGCTGCGCTCGCGCTCGCCGTGTTCGTCGCCGGCTTCGTCTCCGAAGGCTGGAGTCGTCACAAGCCGATGACGCTGTCACTCACGGTATCGGCCCTGCTGACCATTGGCGTGTCGATCGCACCGCAGTGGCATCAGTTGCTCGTGCTGCGCACGCTCGAAGGTCTCGCGCTCGGCGGCGTGCCCGCCGTCGCGATGGCCTATCTCGCCGAGGAAGTGCATCCGGACGGGCTCGGTCTCGCAATGGGTCTTTACGTCGGCGGCACTGCGATCGGTGGGATGGCGGGGCGCGTGATCACCGGCGTCGTCGCGGATCTGTTTTCGTGGCGCGTGGCGATCGGCACGATCGGCGTGCTAGGTCTGTTGTCGATGCTCGCGTTTCGCGCGCTGCTGCCGCCGTCGCGTCACTTCGTGCCGCGTCGCGGGCTCGGCTTCGCGCATCATCGCACCGCGCTGCTCAGGCAGTTCATGCGGCCGGGATTGCCGTTGCTGTTCCTGCAGGGCTTCGTGCTGATGGGCAGCTTCGTCACGCTGTACAACTACATCGGCTATCGGCTGCTCGCGCCGCCTTATCACCTGAATCAGACGGAGATCGGCGCGATCTTTGTCGTGTATCTGACCGGCGTGGTCGCGTCGCCGTGGTCGGGGCGCATGGCCGACACGTTCGGCCGCGCTCGCGTGTTGACCGGCAGTCTGCTGTTGATGGTGCTCGGCCTCGCTCTCACAATGCTGCATCCCCTCGCCATGATTGCGACCGGCATAGCGTGCGTGACCTTCGGCTTTTTTGCCGGGCATTCGGTGGCGAGCGGCTGGGTCGGACGCCTTGCCAGGGACGCAAAGGGCCAAGCGGCCGCGCTGTATCTGCTCGCGTACTACATCGGTTCGAGCGTGATCGGTTCGTACGGCGGCCATGTCTGGGCCGGTTACGGATGGAATGGCGTCGCGGGACTCGTCGGCACGCTGCTCGTCATCGGACTGGTTGCGGCGATGCATTTGCGCGGGCGCGAACAGGCCAACGCGTAGCGTGCAGGCTCGGCAAGCCGCGATCCAGTGCGCATTGAAAAACGCCAAAAAGTAAGGCCGGCGTAAGCAAACACTTCATTTGTTTCGATCGGCTTGCTGCGCTGCGCCAATCGCGGCGGCCCTTGCCGCGCCGGGTTCAGCGGCTTGCGAAAAGCCGCCGCGACGCCGCGAAGGGCTGCCATGTCAATGCCGCCTTCTCCTATACTCCAATCGAGCGCGAGCGGTGCCTGGCTCAGCACATCGAGCCGGCCATGCGCCAGTGATAAATAAGGAGACGGATATGACGACCTACTTCACGATCGGCGATTTCATCCTGGTCATTCCGATGGCTCTGGCCGGTGCTTTGTTTGTCGGCGCGCTTCCCTGCAAGACAGAACTACGGCACAACGCGCTGCGCGTGCTCGGCGCTCTGATCGGCGTGATGTGCGCGGTCGCGCTGGTCGAAGGTCTGCCCGCTCTGGTGTAGTGAAAGAAAAAGCCGCCTCATGGGCGGCTTTTTCGCTTCCTGCGTTTTTATATCTACGCGCTGTGGGTCACGCGGATCAGATCGCCTGATCCGTCGACGGCTTTTCCCACAAGTTGATTCCGCCTTCAGTTGCGTAGCGATCGATCTCCGCGAGTTCCTCTTTTGAGAACGCGAGGTTCTTCAACGCGCCGACGTTCTCACGCACCTGCTCCGCACGGCTCGCGCCGATCAGCACCGACGTCACGCGCGGATCACGCAATGCCCACGCGAGCGCCATTTGCGCAAGACTCTGTCCGCGTCGCTGCGCGATGTCGTTGAGCTTGCGCACGTGCTCGATGTTTTGCTCGCTCAAATGCTCCTGCTTCAACGATCCGCCGCCCGGCTTGTTGACGCGCGCGTCGGCCGGCACGCCGTTCAGGTATTTGCCGGTGAGCAGCCCCTGAGCGAGCGGCGTGAATGCGATCGAGCCCGCGCCGACCTTCTCCAGCGTATCCAGCAGTTCGTGTTCGATCCAGCGGTTGAGCATGTTGTATGCAGGCTGATGGATCAGCAACGGCACCTTGTACTCCGCGAGCAGCTTCGTCATTTCGAGCGTCTTGGACGCCGAGTACGACGAAATGCCGATATACAACGCCTTGCCTTGCTGCACGGCGCTCGCCAATGCGCCGGCGGTTTCTTCGAGCGGCGTGTCCGCATCGAAGCGATGCGAATAGAAGATGTCGACGTAGTCGAGGCCCATGCGTTGCAGGCTCTGATCGAGACTGGCAAGCACGTACTTGCGCGAGCCGCCGCCCTGGCCGTACGGGCCCGGCCACATGTCCCAACCGGCCTTCGACGAAATCAGCAGTTCGTCGCGATACGGTTTGAAATCGTCCTTGAACAGGCGGCCGAAATTCGTCTCCGCACTGCCGTACGGCGGGCCGTAGTTGTTCGCCAGATCGAAGTGCGTGATGCCGAGGTCGAACGCCGTGCGCAGGATGTCGCGCTGCGTGGAGATCGGCGTGGTGTCGCCGAAGTTGTGCCACAAGCCGAGCGACAGCGCCGGCAGTTTGAGACCCGACTTGCCGCAGACGCGGTACTGCATGTCCGAATAGCGTTCTGAAGCTGCTTCGTAAGCCATTGCTAGTGTCCTTGTTGGTGAAGTCGCCCGGCCGATGCGGGCGTATGACGATCACACGTTGCGGGAGGCATGCCGCTTTTATAGGTTTGTGTCGAAGTGCGGCCAGACCGCTATGTTAGCCAATCGACGCGATGCGTGCAGACGCCCATTATGCGGGATGGACGATTGCTTGCACCTCCCCTACACTTTGGCCGGTCAACGCAGATGGGAGGACTAGATGACGAAGGCGATTTCAATCGCGCTGATTGTCGGCGGTATCGTGCTGCTGTATTTCGGCGGGCAGGCGTTCAACTCGGTTAGCAGCGAGGTCGCTCGCGTGTTCACCGGTTCGCCGAGCAACAAGGCGATCATGCTGATCGTGGCAGGCGTGGTGGCGACGCTCGCCGGATTAACGGGCGTGGCGATGTCCGGCCGCAAGCGGTGATTGTTCGTGTGGTCGTGAATTTGCGCGGCGCTTTGTGCCCCATTGAATGAACGGGCATCAGCGCCGCCGCAGATAAAAATCTAGAAGGCCACCTCGGGCTTCGCGGCCGACCGCGTGCCCGGCAACGGCACATTGCTCGCGCCGTGATAGGTGTACACCAGAGAAAACTTCACCTGATCGCTGAGATTCTTGCCGGCCGAATGCAGCGTGTTGCAGTGAAAGAACACCACGTCCCCGGTATTCAATTCGGGCGACACCGCGCTGCGAATCCACACCTGGTTCTCTTCCAGATCGGAGCGGAAAAACTTGGCCTGGTCGAAACGCTCGGAGGTGAACGCGGCGCTGTGCGACTTCGGCACGAACCACAACGCGCCGTTGTCGACCGTCTCCGGGCCGACCGCAAGCCACACCGACACCAGGTCGTCACGCTCGAATGACCAGTAGCGCACGTCCCGATGCCAGCCGGTCAAGCTGCCATACGCGGGATGCTTGGTCATCATGCAGTTGTGATGCGCGCGCGACAGGCGCGGTTCTTCACCGAAGTACAACTCCATCCAACCGCGAATTTCCGGCGCGGTGGCCCACTGCGCGAATGCCGGATGACGCCCGTACGTATCCAGTAGCCGCCGCACCGTGTGTCCACCCGGCGAGATTCTCGACGACGGCGCCCCGGGGTACTGCAGATCCGCTTCGAACTCGATCGGCGCGGCCGCTTCCTGCAACTGCTTCTGCGCGATCTGCCTGAGTTCCGCGCAACGCTCGGGCGACACCAATCCTGGCACCACGACAAAGCCCTGCTCCTGCAACGTGTGAATCTGCTCTTTCTTCGAATGAAGTGACATGGTGATCCGTTACCGTCGACTAGCTGATGCTCGATTGTAAAGCGGGCACGATCGCGTTGCGCGCAGATTCGCCGCGCCGACGCCACAGCCTTACGCACAACTTTCACGCGTGATGGGCTTTCGCACCGCACTTCGAATGGGCAAGCATGCACGATAATCGACCGCAAAGGGCGCGACCGAGCGGGCTCGCGTCGCGTTCGACCCGGTAAAAACCCTTATTTGCAGGGTAAAAACCGACTTTCTGATGTCATCAATCACGTGTAGCCTGCATGCATGTTGATCGCCGCTTCCGTATTTTCGCGTCGCGCACGGGCCGCCACGGCCCACGCCGCCGACCACCACGCTTTTTCCTGTCGAATTCCAGGCTTTCGCGTCGTCCATTGCGACACCGTCGTTGGCACATTTGGTGCTGCTATCGGCGCACGTTCCGTCGCGCGACACATTGCCTACCTGTGAAGCCATGCACACTCTTCTGAATACTCGCCTTACCCGCGCCGCGCTGAAAGCGGCGCGGCCCGCCCGCCGCCACATCGTCCGTGCGCTGCGTCATCACGCGACCCGCACGCGCGCGCTGGGCGAACAATGGCGCGATGCCAAAGCAGTCGACGGCATTCGCACCTGGTTTCATACGTTCTTCTCCGCGCTGCGTCTGCAGGGCGGGTCGCGCCGCCTTTCGCTGCGCACGCTGTTGCGCAAGCCGACGCCGCTGCGACTGACCGTCGCAAAACGCGTAGCGGTCGTCGCGCCGCAGAATACGAGCCGCCGCCCCCGTCGCATGTCGACGAGCAGCAGCAGCGGCTGGTTTGCGTTCCCGTTTGCCAGTCGTTGAGGCGATTGTTCGAACGCATTTCTGCGTTGGCAGCGCGTCCGTAGTTCTTAAGCAGGCCCGTATTGCGGCTTTCGTTGAGACTTTCGATGGCGCGGGCCCACTGCGCGCGACAAGGCAGCAAACGCACAGGCAATAAAAAACCCCGCCCGGCTCGCGCCGGCGGGGGTTTTTACTGAAGCGAAAACGGCTAGCGTTAATCCGCCAGCGCGGCAACCGGTTCCGTGCCCGCAGCTTCGGCGAGTGCCAGTGCCTTGTCCGTGGCTTCCCACGTGAATTCCGGCTCTTCGCGGCCGAAGTGACCATAAGCCGCGCTCTTCTCGTAGACCGGGCGCAGCAGATCGAGCATCTGGATGATGCCCTTCGGACGCAGGTCGAAATGCTCCTGCACCAGGCGCGTGATAGTCGCATCCGACACGCGGCCCGTGCCGAACGTGTTGACCATCACAGAAGTCGGCTGAGCGACGCCGATTGCGTACGACACCTGAATCAGACAACGCGACGCAAGGCCAGCGGCCACGATATTCTTCGCGACATAACGGCCGGCGTAAGCCGCCGAGCGGTCGACCTTCGACGGATCCTTGCCCGAGAACGCGCCACCGCCGTGCGGCGCAGCACCGCCGTACGTGTCGACGATGATCTTGCGGCCGGTCAAACCGCAATCGCCTTGCGGACCGCCAATCACGAAACGGCCAGTCGGGTTCACCAGGAACTTGATGTCGCCCTTGATGAGGTCGGCCGGCAGCGTCGGCTTGATGACTTCTTCGATCACGGCTTCGCGCAGCGTGTCCAGATCGATGTCCGGCGAATGCTGCGTGGACAGCACGACGGTGTCGATCGAATGCGGCTTGCCGTCGACGTAACGCACGGTGACCTGCGACTTCGCATCCGGACGCAGCCAGGGCAGGCGGCCGTCGCGGCGCAGATTTGCCTGACGCTCCACCAGACGGTGCGACAGGTGGATCGGCAGCGGCATCAGTTCCGGCGTTTCTTCACACGCGTAACCGAACATCAGGCCCTGGTCGCCGGCGCCTTGATCGAGGTTGTTGTCGTGCGCGCGGTCCACGCCCTGCGCGATATCCGGCGATTGCTTGTCGTACGCGACGAGCACCGCGCAGCCGCGGTAGTCGATGCCGTAGTCGGTGTTGTCGTAGCCGATGCGCTTGATGGTGTTGCGCGCGACCTGGATGTAGTCGACGTTCGCGGTGGTGGTGATTTCACCGGCCAGCACGACCAGACCCGTGTTGCACAGCGTTTCGGCCGCGACGCGCGAGTATTTGTCCTGCGCGAGGATTGCGTCGAGAATGGCGTCCGAAATCTGGTCCGCGACTTTGTCGGGATGGCCTTCGGAGACGGATTCGGAAGTGAAGAGATAGTCGTTTGCCACGTTGCAGACTCCTGTTTGGTGGTTACGGTTGAGTTTCACGTAGCCAGCTTCGGGGAGCCTTGAAGCGGCGACGCTTTAGCGGATTACCTTACCTGCGGGCACAGATCGTATGGATCGCGCACCCGCTGGCTTCGCCCCGCAAGTTGTCTATTAACTCGGCGAAGCCCTTATTATAGCGACTTCCTTGAATTGTCACAGAGTGTCCACGAGTGCGGTATTACGTCAATTTTTCCGCTTCCCTGAAATCCGTCACGCGCCACGCTCCGTTTCCGGAGGCGGCATGCTGAGCCGCTATGGCGCGCAGCTCGCGATCGGGCTGCTGAAACTTTTTGCGTTGTTGCCCTACGGTTTCGTCGCCCGTCTCGGCGATGGGCTCGGCTGGCTGCTTTATCAGGTTCCAAGCCGGCGCCGACGCATCGTCCACACCAACCTGAAGCTGTGCTTCCCCGAGTGGAGCGACGAGCGCCGCCAAGACGTCGCGCAGAAGCACTTCCGTCACGCGATCCGCAGCTACCTCGAACGCAGCGTGCAGTGGTTCGGCTCGGCGAAGAAGCTCGAAAAGCTGATCCAGCTCGACAGCGCGATCGATCTGACGGACCCGAATCTGCCGCCCACGCTGTTTCTCGGCTTTCACTTCGTCGGCATCGAGGCCGGCTCGATCTTCCTGAATTATTCACTCAAGCGTCAATGCGGCTCGCTGTATCAGCCGATGTCGAACCTCGAACTGGAGGAAGTCGCCAAAGCGGCGCGCGCGCGTTTCGGCGCGGACATGGCGAGCCGCGCGGACAGCGCGCGCATCGTGTTGCGCTGGCTGCGCGAACGCAAGCCGGTGATGCTCGGCGCGGATATGGACTACGGCGCGCGCAATTCCACCTTCGTGCCGTTCTTCGGCGTGCCGACCTGCACGCTAACCGCGGTGGGTCGTCTCGCGAAGGTCGGACGCGCGCAGGTCGTGCCATTCATCGGCGAAGTGCTGCCGAACTACAAGGGTTATCGCCTCAGAGTCTTCAAGCCGTGGGACAACTACCCCACCGGCGACGACGACGCGGACGCGCGGCGCATGAACGAGTTTCTCGAAGAGCAGATTCCGCTGATCCCCGAGCAGTACTACTGGGTGCACAAGCGCTTCAAGACCCGGCCTCCGGGCGAACCGAGGGTGTATTGAGGTGCGCGGCCGCGGCGCGGCCAGTGCGGCCAGCGGCTAGTGCGGCGGCCGCGGCCGGCGCGGACGGTTCCGTCGGCGCAACAACCGTCCCAGCGCGGAAATACGGCGACGTTCGGCGCGCCTGCGGGCGCGTCACTTACAATAGCGTGATGAAACTGAAATTCACCAAAATGCACGGCGCGGGCAACGACTTCGTCGTGCTCGACGGCTACACCCAACCGGTCAACCTGACGCCGGCGCAGGTGCGCGCGCTCGCGGACCGGCATTTCGGCGTCGGCGCCGATCAATTGCTGCTGGTCGAAAGACCCACTGTGGAAGGCGTCGATTTCCGATATCGCATCTTCAACTGCGACGGCGGCGAGGTCGAGCATTGCGGCAATGGCGCGCGCTGCTTCGTCAAGTTCGTGCGCGAGCGCGGCCTGACCGATCGGCGCAGCGTGCGCGTGCAAGTGCAGAAAGGCACCATCACGCTGACCATGCAGGACAACGGCGAAGTGGTGGTCGACATGGGCACGCCGGTATTCGACCCGGAACGCGTGCCGTTCGCCACCAAAGGCCTCGAAGGCCGCCGCGAAAGCACGGACACGCTCTGGCCGCTCGACGTGAACGGTACGACGCGCTGGATTTCGGTGGTGTCGATGGGCAATCCGCATGCGGTGCAGGTGGTCGACGATGCCGAAGCCTTCCCGGTGCTGGTCGAAGGCCCGGCGATCGAGCGCCACGCGCGTTTCCCGCAGCGGGTGAACGCTGGCTTCATGCAGATCGTCGGCCGCAGTGAGATCAAGCTGCGCGTCTACGAACGCGGCGCGGGCGAAACGCTGGCGTGCGGCACGGGCGCCTGCGCGGCGGTCGCGGCCGGCATCCGGCGCGGGCTGCTGGACGCGCCGGTGCTGGTGCACACGCACGGCGGCAAGCTGACCATCTCGTGGGACAACACGCGTGAAGGAGAGTCGCTGCTGATGGCGGGCCCCGCGGCAACCGTATTCGAAGGCGAGATCGAACTGGCCGACGCCTTGGCCGCTTAAACTGATTGACCGATGCGCCGCCCCGAGGGCGTCGTCCTGTAGTCCTTTAGCCGAAACCATGAACGATCGCGAAGTCGCCGAATATCTGCTCGCCAACCCCGAATTCTTCGCCGAACACGCGGAGATGCTCGCGACCATCCGGCTCGCGAATCCGCACGGCAAAGCCGCGGTATCGCTGCAGGAGCGGCAGATGGAAATGCTGCGCGACAAGAACAAGCATCTCGAACGGCGCCTCGCCGAATTGCTGCGCTATGGGCACGAGAACGACAGCATCGCGTCGAAATTCAACCGCTGGACCATCCGCGTGATGGCCGAGCGCGATCCGTACGCGCTGCCGCGCACGATCGCCCACGGTTTGCGCGATATCTTCGACGTGCCGCAGGCCGCGCTGCGCGTGTGGGATGTGGCCGAGCCTTACGCCCAGGCCGACTTCGCGCGCCATGTCGGCGAGGAAGTGCGCATTTTCGCCAGCAGTCTCACCACGCCGTACTGCGGCGCGAATACGGGCTTCGAGGCGGCACAGTGGCTGGTGCCGGCGGTGAGCGCGGTGGCCGACGAGAACGCAGCCGGCAACGCGACATCCGAGTCGGCGCACGTCACCGAATCGGTCGCGCTGCTCGCGCTGCGCGACCCCGACGGCAACGAGGAAGCGCCCACCTTCGGCCTGCTGGTGATGGGCTCGGCCGACGCGCGCCGCTTCCACGACGGCATGGCCACCGATTTCCTGACGCAGATCGGCGCGCTGGCAAGCGCCGCGCTGAGCCGTCTGCTGCCGCGCTGATCCCGCGCCCACCGACACTCTCCTGCGCCAGCCGCTCCACAAAGCCCACCGTGACCGCCGCCGACCCGATCGCTGCCTACCTGTCGAATCTCGAACATGAGCGGCGGCTATCGGCGCATACGTTGCGCGGCTATACCCACGAACTCGAAGAACTCAGGCTGCTGGCCAAAGGCCGGCCGCTAGAAAGCCTGACCGCCGTCGACATTCGCGGCGCCGTCGCGCGCGCACACTCGGGCGGCCTGACCGCGCGCTCGATCAGCCACCGGTTGTCGGCGTGGCGCGCGTTTTACCGCTGGCTCGCCGGGCGCGTCGAACTGCCGGCCAATCCGGTTGCCACCGTGCGTGCGCCGAAGCAGGCCAGGACGCTGCCCAAAGCCCTTTCCGTCGACGACGCCACGCGTCTGATGGAAAGCCCGGTTGCCGCATCGCCCGAAGGTTTGCGCGATCACGCGATGCTCGAACTGTTTTACTCGTCCGGGCTGCGTCTCGCGGAACTGGTCGGCCTCGACGTCCGTTTCACCGACAGCGACGGCTACCGTTCCGCCGGCTGGCTGAAGCTGGAATCGGCCGAGGTAGAAGTGCTCGGCAAGGGCAAGCGGCGTCGTGTGGTGCCGGTCGGCAGCAAGGCAATCGACGCGCTGAACGCGTGGCTCGCGGTGCGCGGGCAGATGGTGAAGCACGACCCGCATCCGCTGTTTCTGTCGGCGCGCGGCAATCGGCTGTCGCCCAACGTCGTGCGTGAGCGTGTGAAGCGCGCGGCGCTGGTCGCCGGTATTCCTGCCAACGTGCATCCGCACGTGCTGAGGCACTCGTTCGCCACGCACGTGCTGCAGTCGAGCGGCGATCTGCGCGCCGTCCAGGAGTTGCTAGGCCATGCCAGCATCACCGCCACGCAGGTCTATACCGCGCTCGATTTCCAGCATCTCGCCCGCGTCTACGACGAGGCGCACCCACGCGCCAAAAAACGCGACTGACGCCGCTTCGCGCGGCTCCCGGTCTCCGCTTTCGCTTCACCCGCCGTGTGCTTGTTGCGACGCGGCCCAATGCTCTGCTGACACCCTGATGAATACCGTTACGCTCAAACCGTCGAAAGAAAAATCGCTGCTGCGCCGCCATCCGTGGGTTTATGCCAACGCGATTGACCGCGTCGATGGCAATCCCGCGCCCGGCGCGACCGTGCTGGTGCGCGCGCATGACGGCCGCTTTCTCGCGCGCGCCGCCTACAGCCCGCATTCGCAGATTCGCGCACGCGTGTGGAGCTTCGACGAAGCCGAGCCGATCGACCACGCGTTCTTCAAGCGCCGTGTGCAGCGCGCGCTCGCGCATCGCCGGACGATGGTGCACGACACCGGCGCGGTGCGGCTGGTTTTCGGCGAAGCGGACGGCCTGCCCGGCCTGATCGTCGATCATTACGTCGCCGAGGACGCAGACCAGCGCAGTCAAATCGTCTGCCAGTTCATGGCGGCGGGCGTCGAGGCATGGAAGGAAGCGATCGTCGCGGCGCTGGTCGACGCGACCGGCTGCCCGAATGTCTACGAGCGTTCGGACGTATCGATTCGCCAGAAGGAAGGGCTGGAGCAGATCACCGGCGTGCTGGCGGGCGAGGCGCCGTCGGAAGCGCTGATCGCGAGCGAAAACGGCGTGCGTTATCACGTCGACGTGCGCAACGGCCACAAGACCGGCTTTTACGTCGACCAGCGCGACAACCGCCTGCTGGTGCAGCAGCTCGCGCAGGATCGCGACGTGCTGAACTGTTTCTGCTACACCGGCGGCTTCTCGCTGGCGGCATTGAAGGGCGGCGCCAAACGCGTGGTGTCGATCGATTCTTCGGGCGAAGCGCTGGCGCTCGCCCAACAGAACGTGGCGGCCAACGGCTTCGACGCCGAGCGCGCCACGTGGCTCGACGCCGACGCGTTCAAGACGCTGCGCCGCCTGTACGACGAAGGCGAGCGCTTCGACCTGATCGTGCTCGATCCGCCGAAATTCGCGCCGTCACGTGAACACGTGGACCGCGCGTCGCGCGCTTACAAGGACATCAACCTGACCGGCCTGAAGCTGCTGCGCCCAGGCGGTTTGCTGTTCACCTACTCGTGCTCGGGCGCGATCGACTCCGAACTGTTCCAGAAGATCGTGTCCAGCGCGGCCGCCGACGCGCGAGTCGACGCGCGCATTCTCAAGCGCCTCGGCGCGGGCGTGGATCATCCGTTGCTCACGGCCTTCCCTGAAGGCGAATACCTGAAGGGTCTGCTGTTGCAAATCGCCTGATCGCCCATACTTTCAGGGTTATTTCGCGCCAGGGCGGCGCTCGCGGCAGCGGGCCCAAACCCCGCCCGTCAGCGCGGGCTTGACAGATATGTTTCAATAACCGGCTAGACAGGGCTGCGCGCCATCCGGCTGCCGCGCCCCGCCTATGCTCCCGATTACGCACCGTTTCACGACCTACAGGCGACCAACATGATTCCAGTCACCATCCTGACCGGCTTTCTTGGCAGCGGCAAAACTACCCTGCTCAAGCGCATCCTGAACGAAAAACACGGCATGAAGATCGCCGTCATCGAAAACGAGTTCGGCGAAGAGAACATCGACAACGAGATCCTCGTGCAGGACACGGGCGAGCAGATCATCCAGATGAGCAACGGCTGCATCTGCTGCACGATTCGCGGCGACCTGTCGCGCGTGCTGGGCGATCTGGCCGCGAAGAAGCAGGCGGGCGAAGTGGACTTCGACCGCGTCGTGATCGAAACCACCGGTCTCGCGAATCCTGGCCCGGTCGCGCAGACGTTCTTCATGGACGACCAGATCGCCAGCGAATTCCTGCTCGACGCAATCATCACGCTGGTCGATGCGAAGCACGCGAACCACCAGTTGGACGAGCACGAAGTGGTGCAGCGCCAGGTCGGTTTCGCCGACCGTCTGTTCATCACCAAGGCCGATCTGGTCGACGAAAAGCACGTGGCCGATCTGCGCCACCGCCTGCTGCACATGAACCCGAAGGCGGCGATCAAGGTCGTCAATTTCGGCGACGCGGACATCAAGGAAATCTTCGATCTGCGCGGCTTCAACCTGAATTCGAAGCTGGAAATCGACCCGGACTTCCTCGTCGAAGACGAACACGCGCACAGCCACGCTCACGCGCATGACGAGCACGGCCACACCCACGACGATCACGATCACGAGAACTGCGATCACGACCACGGCCAGTGTGACCACGAAGGCCACGATCACGCGCATCACCACCACGCGCATCACGACGACAAGATCAAGTCGTTCGTCTACCGCAACGACCGTCCGTTCGATCCGAACAAGCTGGAAGATTTTCTCGGCGGCATTCTGCAGATCTACGGCGAGCGCCTACTGCGCTACAAGGGTGTGCTGTATATGAAGGGGGTCGATCGCAAGGTCGTGTTCCAGGGCGTGCATCAGATGATGGGTAGCGATCTGGCCGCGAAATGGCAGCCGGTCGAGAAGAAGACCAACAAGATGGTGTTTATCGGCATCGAACTGCCGCAGGACCTGATTACCGACGGTCTGGACGCCTGCCTCGCCTGAGCGTTTGGCCGGGCGGCGTCGCATGGGCACCTCGCGCGCCGCCGCACCCGGAGCGCGGCGCGCACTGCGCCGCGACTGCACCTGGCACGCGCGTTGGCACCGTTAATCGTCTGCTGAATACACGCGACCCAGTTGAAAGGCTGCCGAAAAAGTCGCGCGTATGAAAAGCGCGTGAAAACCCTGCTGTATTAAAGCGCGCACGACCATCGCTTTTTGGTCGGGCGCGCGTTATATTTTCGGGATATTGGTGCGCTGTAAGGAGATTTTCGCTAGTTGAGGTGGCGGATTGTGATTCAGTTACAATACGTGCCCACTGGAGAATGACAACGAATTGCCCGGTCAGCGCGTATTGCGCCGGGCCTGACGCGGCGCCGGAAAATCTTGTCCGGGGAAACACGCCGACAATGCCGGCTGCGACAGCCTGAGAAGGCCAGCTGCCGGCGAGCAATGCCTCAGGAGCATTTGAGAATCGGTTTCCAGAGGAGTTCGGCCCCGCATTGGCGTTGCGACGCCCGGCGTGTGGGCGCCAGGCGCTTCGGCGTCACGACAGTCCACCGTCCGTGCCCGCCTTGGCGCTTTGCGTCTTCGAGGCGCCTTTGCGGGCAATACGAAAGTGCGGGCACTATGTAAGAGTTTTGCCTCACATTGAAGAAGTAAGCCAGATGACGACGAAACGACTCTTGACCGAAGCCGAAATCCTGAAGATGAGCGACAAGGATTACATGAATGAGGATCAGCTCGCCTTCTTCAAGAACAAGCTCGAACAGCTGCAGGCGGACATTCTCCGCAATGCCGGCCAGACGACCGAGAACCTGCGCGAAACCGTAATCGTGCCGGACCCGGCCGACCGCGCAACGATCGAGGAAGAGCATGCGCTCGAACTCCGCACGCGCGACCGCGAGCGCAAGCTGCTGAAGAAGGTGCAGCAATCGATCGCGCGAATCGATTCCGGCGACTACGGCTGGTGCGAGGAAACCGGTGAGCCGATCGGCATTCCGCGTCTGCTCGCGCGACCCACGGCAACCCTGTCGCTCGAAGCGCAGGAACGCCGCGAACTGCGCCAGAAGCTGTTCGGCGACTGAACGCTTGCGGCGCGGCTCCGGGTCCGCGCCCTGACACGCTGCTTCGTCGAGAGGCGCACGGTGAACCGTGCGCCTTTTTTCTTTTGCGCGCGCTGTTTACGCTGCGAGGAAGAGTGCACGCGGCCGCTGTGCGGCATTTGCGATACTCTGTCCAAGGCCAGTCGTCGTCGGTTCCTGCACGCGCGGCGGTCCGGCGCCCCATCTTTGCGCAGTCCACCGCCGCATCATTCCCACGCCCGCGCCCAACCCCTGTTTTTTGTCTTATGCCGTTTGGCAGCTCTTGATATGACCGCGCACGCCCTAAAATAAATCGGAGATGCGCTGCACGAGCGCGCCGGCTCACTTGAACCCGAGCGTCGCGCGCCGTCCGTTTTCAGGATTTATCCGGTAGCGCGTCGCGCTGCCGCGCCCTACCCGTTTTGCAAAGAGGAACGCATATGGAGCAATTTCACGGCACGACGATCGTCTCCGTGCGCCGCGGCGACAAGGTCGCGCTCGGCGGCGACGGCCAGGTGACACTGGGCAACATCGTCATGAAAGGCGGTGCGAAGAAAGTCCGGCGCATCTACAACGGCAAGGTGCTGGTCGGCTTCGCCGGCGGCACGGCCGACGCCTTCTCGCTGCTTGATCGCTTCGAAGCGAAGCTGGAAAAGCATCAGGGCAATCTCACGCGCGCCGCCGTCGAACTCGCGAAAGACTGGCGCACCGACCGCATGCTGCGTCGTCTGGAAGCCATGCTGATTGCCGCGGACGCGACCACCACCCTCGTCATCACTGGCAACGGCGACGTGCTCGACCCCGAAGGCGGCATCTGCGCGATCGGTTCCGGCGGCGCCTATGCGCAAGCGGCTGCCAAGGCGCTCGCCGACAACACCGAGCTGTCGCCCCGCGAAATCGTGGAGAAGTCGCTGGAAATTGCCGGCGACATGTGCATCTACACGAACCACAACCGCGTTATCGAGACGATCGAGTAAGGACCCACGATGAGCACAATGACCCCTGCCGAGATCGTCTCCGAACTCGACAAACACATCATCGGCCAAGGCCGCGCTAAAAAAGCCGTGGCCGTGGCGCTGCGCAACCGCTGGCGCCGTCAGCAGGTTGAAGAACCGCTGCGCCAGGAAATCACGCCGAAGAACATCCTGATGATCGGACCGACCGGCGTCGGCAAAACCGAAATCGCGCGGCGTCTTGCGAAGTTGGCCGACGCGCCGTTCATCAAGATCGAAGCCACCAAGTTCACCGAAGTCGGCTATGTGGGCCGCGACGTCGACAGCATCGTGCGCGACCTGATGGAAACCTCGGTCAAACAGACCCGCGAAACGGAAATGCGCAAAGTGCGGACCAAGGCTTGCGATCAAGCTGAAGACCGCATCCTCGACATCCTGCTGCCTGGCGCACGCCCAATCGGTTTCGGTGCAAGTTCGAGCGCCGCCGACACCGCCGACGAAGGCAGCAGCACGCGCCAGACCTTCCGCAAGCGTCTGCGCGAAGGTCTGCTCGACGACAAGGAGATCGAGCTGGACGTCGAACAGCCGCAAGTGGGTATGGACATCATGGGGCCGCCGGGCATGGAAGACATGACCGAGCAGATCCGTTCGATGTTCGCGAATATCGGCGGCGGCAAGAAAACACGCCGCAAGATGAAAGTGAAGGAAGCGCTGAAGGTTCTCACCGACGAAGAGGCCGGCAAGATGCTCAACGACGAAGAGGTGAAAGCCAAGGCGGTGCAGAACGTCGAGCAGAACGGCATCGTGTTCCTCGACGAGATCGACAAGATCGCATCGCGCAGTGAGGCCGGCGGCGGCGAGGTGTCTCGTCAAGGTGTGCAGCGCGATCTGCTGCCGCTCGTCGAAGGCACCACGATCAACACCAAGTACGGCATGGTGAAGACCGATCACATTCTGTTCATCGCGAGCGGCGCGTTCCATCTGGCCAAGCCGAGCGACCTGATTCCCGAACTGCAGGGCCGCTTTCCGATTCGCGTCGAACTCGACTCGCTGTCGGTGAACGACTTCGAATCGATTCTCGTGTCCACCGATGCGAGCCTCGTCAAGCAATACCAGGCACTGCTCGCCACCGAAGACGTGCATCTTGAATTCGCCGACGACGGGATTCGCCGCCTCGCCGAGATCGCTTATTCGGTGAACGAGAAGACCGAGAACATCGGCGCACGGCGTCTCTACACGGTGATTGAAAAGCTGCTCGAGGAAGTATCGTTCTCGGCCGGCAATCACTCGGGCAGAGCGGTGCAGATCGATGCGACGTATGTCGATCGCGCGCTGAACGAAGTGGCCGACGACGAGGATCTGTCGCGCTACGTGCTGTGATGTTTGTGCTGTCGTCGCGTCAGGCTAATTGCATTGCCTGACGCAGATCAAACGCTACGTGTAAAAAACGGGCTGCCTTTGTCGAGGCAGCCCGTTTTCGTTTTTTCATCTCATGCGCCTACGCGCAAGCACGAGGTCGCGCTTACTGCTTGACCGGCCGCTTCGCCAGCTTGCGCTGCAGTGTTCGACGATGCATGTTCAACGCGCGCGCGGTGGCCGAAATATTGCCGCCATGTTCCGCGAGCACACGCTGAATATGCTCCCACTCCAGACGCGCAACCGACAACGGCGTGGGATGCTCGATCGCCTCTTCGGCTTGCAGCGCGCTCGCTTCGCTTTGCAGCGCCGACAAAATCGTTTCGACATTGGCGGGCTTCGCGAGGTAATTGTCTGCGCCGTCCTTCACCGCTTGCACAGCGGTGGCGATGCTCGCATAGCCGGTCAGCACCAGCATCCGCGCATCGGGCTGCAAATCGCGCAGTGGCGCGACGAGTGTGAGGCCGGAGTCGTTGCCGAGATGCAGATCCACGGTGATCTCACTGAACTTCTGCTGGTTCGCGAGCTTGATCGCCTCGTCCGCGTTGTGCGCTTCGCTAACCGTGTAGCCGCGCCGGGTCAGACCGCGAGCGAGGATGCCGGAGAACACCTCGTCGTCGTCGATCACCAGAAAATTCTTTTCGCTCATGCCTGTTTCTCCGTGTTGGTTGGCGCGGCGCCCTGAAGCGCCGTGCCGGATAATTTGCGCCCGGCGAATGGCAGTCTCAGCACCACACGCGTGCCGCGCGGCGCGATCGCGCTGACATCGGTCAACTCGATCGAACCCTTCAGCCGCGCCGCCGCCGAAAAGGCCAGATAGAGGCCCACGCCGTGTCCGCCCTGCGTGCTGTCCACCGGCATCGCACCGAGCGAGCCGCGTAACGCAGCCGGAATGCCCGGGCCCGCATCGCAGACTTCAAACACGATCTGGTCGCCGCGCGACGCGAGCGAGCACGACAGCGTCACGTGATCGCGGCTCGCTCGCGCGGCGTTGTCGAGCAGAATCGTGAGAATCTGGCTGACGGCCACCGTATCGTCAAGACTGACTTCCGGGGACGGCACGCCGATGCGCTCTAACTTGACGTGCGGATGACGCAAGCGCCACTGCTCGGCAAACGATTCGAGCCATTCGCCGACCGGCTGCCGATTGGTCGTCGTCGACGCGCGGCTGCGCAGGCGCGCGAGGGCCGACGTGCACAACGTCATCTGCTGTTCGAGCAGTTCGAGATCGGCGCTGTACGGCGCGAGCCCTTGGTCGCTGCGTGCCGCGTCCCGTAATTCCTCGGACAACATTGCGATTGTAGACAGAGGCGTGCCGATTTCGTGTGCCACGGTGGCGGCCTGCACGCCGAGCGCGACCGCGCGTTCGTCGTGAAGCAAGCGCTGCTGGGCTTCTCCGAGCGCTGCGTCACGTAGCCGCAGCGCCCGTGACATACGCGCGACGAACCATGCGATCAGCCCGACGCTCACCATGAAGTTCACCCACATGCCGGCGCGATAGTAGTCGAAGAGGTTCGCGGGGTTGTCGAGATTCAGCGGCACGGAATCAAAACTGAGCACCGCATAGCAGGTCACGGCGAACGCCGCGAGCCACGCCATCAGGTGCCAGGGCAACACCGCGGCGGCGATCGCCAGTGATGGCAGGTAGAGCGAAACGAAGGGATTGGTGGTGCCGCCGGAGAGAAACAGCAACGCGGACAGCGCGCCGAGATCGACCCAGATCTGGCCGAACAATTCCATGTTGGACTCGGGCCGCTGCTGCGAAACACGCCACCACGTGAGCGCGTTGAAGATCACTTCGAGGGCGATCACGAGCAGCATCGCGGGCAACGGCAGATGCACGCCGATGAAGATCTGCACGAATGCGATCGTCACGAGCTGACCGATGATGGCGAGGCTGCGCAGCCAGAACAAATGGCCCAGATTGACCCGGCCGGTATTGGTTATACGATGCATCACACTAGTTCACCTTTCGGACGGTTCCGACTGACTTCGCCGGGCTGCCGCCATAATATGGTGTCTTTGCGACAGCGTCGCACGGGCCGTGCTTTTCATTCTCGGCCCTTGCGCCGCACCCTCCCATGCTGCCCACTCCCAATCGCGAAGCTGACGCCTCATCAGCCTTCCTGAATTATTTGCGCGAAGCCGCTGCAGCCCGGGACCACGGCATGCCGGAAACCGAAGCTAAATGGCTTGCCGCTGCGGCGCAACTGCATCCGCTCGGCGACGCTTCACTCACATCGCTGATCACCGCGTTGCTCGAACGGCACCGTCATGACGACGCTATCGAGCTCGCTGTCATTATTGCCCAACTCGATCCGCACCGCGCTCTACCGCACTTTCGTATCGGCTATACGCTGCAAATGGCCAATCGGCATCGCGAAGCCATCGCCCCTTATCGCCGCGCGCTCGCCATTGACCCTGCATTGCCGCTATTGCGTAACAATCTCGCCGGTGCGCTGAAGCTCACCGGCGGGGACGTCAGCGAGCAGCTTGCGTTGTTGCAAGGCGCGGTGCGCGACGACCCCGGCAATGGAGAGGGCTGGACCAATCTCACCGACGTGTACCGCATGAGTCTGGATCTGCCGAACACGCTCGAGGCGGGCGCCCGCGCCGTGCAGGTCGCGCCGCTCAGTCCATTGGCGCATAACAACTATGCGCTGGCGCTACGCGAAGCGCAACGCTGGACGGAAGCGGAGCAAGCCGCAACAACGGCCTACACGCTGGCTCCGCACGATGCCGCCATGCGCTCCAATCTCGCGATGCTGCAACTCATGCGCGGCGACTACACGCGCGGGTGGGTATCGCACGAGGCGCGTTGGGATGGCTCGCTGGAGCTCGGCGGCAATCGCCCGCCCATGCCCGCGCCGACCTGGCGGGGCGAACCGCTTGCCGGCAAGACGCTATTCGTGTGGGGCGAGCAAGGAATGGGCGATGTGTTGCAGTTCTGCCGCTATATTCCGATGCTGGCCGAGCACGTTCATCGCGAGGGCGGCCGTCTGCACTGGAACTCGTTCCCGCACATGGGCGCGCTACTCGCACGCAGCCTCGGCTCCCACGTGGACCACTACTCGGCGGGCGGCAGCGTCGAATCGATGCCGCCGTTCGACTATGAGATCCCGCTGCTCAGCCTGCCCCTGATCTTCGACACGCACGAGGAGACGATCCCGGCCTCGACGCCGTATCTGCTTGCGGATGCGGCAGCGCGCGAGTCGTGGCGCAAGCGGCTGGCCGGAGAATCGCGGCTCAAAGTCGGGCTAACATGGACCGGCAGCCTCGGCCATCAGCGCAATCCGTTCCGGCGCATCGATTGTGAACGCTATGCCGCGCATTTCGGCGGCATGCAGGACGTGGCGTTTTATTCGCTGCAACCGGGCGCCGCCGCCGACGTTGCCGCCGCTCGCGCGGCCGGTCTGCCGCTGACCGACTACACCGCCGAATTCGCGAGCTTCGACCATACCGCCGCGCTTGTCAGCGAACTCGATCTGGTCATCACGGTGTGCACGTCGGCGGCGCATTTGGGCGGCGCGCTCGGCCAGCGCACCTGGGTGCTGCTCGACGTCAATCCGCACTGGGTTTGGCTGCTCGAACGCAGCGACAGCCCGTGGTATCCGAGCGCAAGGCTGTACCGGCAGCCCAGGTTCGGCGAATGGGAGCCGGCGCTGCAAGCCATGGCCCATGACCTGCGCATACTGGCGGCCCAGCATCGCGCTGCTCAACTGAACGGCACGTAGACAATGCGGCGCCGCTACGTGCGCGCGACATACATGCCAACGGCCGCGTGCGCGTCAGGACAAATCAGCGCCGTGCTTCGCCTGAGCCGCTCGGGCAATCTCGGCGGCCAGACATTCCGGACACAAACAGCGGCTACGTGGATCGAGCCTGTCCGCCGGCAACGGCGGCATCTCGCGGCACCAGCACTCGGACGGCTGCGCATGCATGGCGCAGTCGAACGCGTTACCGCAGCGCGGGCAGCGCGCGCTGCTTCTGGAACGGGAAGCGGACGGTTTCATAACGGGGCCGGGGTATCGCGGAGGCATCGGTCAGGAAATGATGCCACGACTGGCAAGCCCGCGTGAGTCGTCCATTTGGCTAATTCACAAGCGTCGCGCAAGCACGTTAAGCTTGATCGCCGATTGAGCGCCGCGTGCCGCCATTGCGCACTGCGCAAAGCCCATGCCGCCCGCCACCCGTACCATTATCGAAAACCCTGTTGCAGCGCGCCAGTCCTGTACAATTCGCCCTGTTTTAACTGTTCCGTGCCTGAGCCTGCCGCCATGTCCGAGCTTCCCGACCTTTCGCAGATCGCGCCCACCCTGAAGGCTGAAATCCTGGCCGAGGCGCTGCCCTACATTCGCCAATATCACGGTAAGACCGTGGTGATCAAATACGGCGGCAATGCCATGACCGAGGAGCGGCTGAAGCAAGGCTTCGCACGCGACGTGATCCTGCTGAAGCTGGTCGGCATCAATCCGGTCATCGTGCACGGCGGCGGTCCGCAAATCGACCAGGCGCTCAAGAAGATCGGCAAACAGGGCACGTTCATCCAGGGCATGCGCGTCACCGACGAAGAGACGATGGAAGTCGTCGAATGGGTGCTCGGCGGCGAAGTGCAGCAGGACATCGTCACACTGATCAATCATTTCGGCGGCCACGCGGTCGGCCTGACCGGCAAGGACGGCGGCCTCATCCACGCGCGCAAGATGTTGATGCCGGATCGCGACAATCCGGGCCAGTACGTCGATATCGGCCAGGTGGGGGAAGTCGAGGCGATCAACCCGGCCGTCGTGAAAGCGCTGCAGGACGACGCGTTCATTCCGGTCATCTCGCCGATCGGTTTCGGCGAAGACGGCCTGTCGTACAACATCAACGCGGACCTGGTGGCGGGTAAGCTGGCGGTCGTGCTAAACGCCGAAAAGCTCGTGATGATGACCAACATCCCCGGCGTGATGGACAAGGAAGGCAATCTGTTGACCGACCTGTCGGCTCGCGAAATCGACGGCCTGTTCGCCGACGGCACGATCTCCGGCGGCATGCTGCCGAAAATCTCGTCGGCGCTGGACGCGGCCAAGAGCGGCGTGCGCTCGGTGCACATCATCGACGGTCGTATCGAACACTCGGTGCTGCTGGAAATTCTCACCGAACAGCCGTTCGGCACGATGATCCGTTCGCATTGATTCCTGCCTCAAACCCGGCACACGCGGCGCGTCGCAACGGCGCGCCAGGTGTGCCGTGCGGCATGGCTGCCACGCCTCACAGCGCGTGCGGCGCTTACTGCCGCATTTATGGCAACACATTCGGCGGCCCGCCACGCGCCGACCTGTCGCGCCGGCAACTTTCTCCCTCGTCTTCAACCGCCAGCACCGTGAACCGTCCGCGTTCGCCGCGTGCAGCGATCGTCCGCGCCTGAACGGCGTCCTCCATCATGCGCACCCCCACTTCCCGACGCCGTCGTCCGCATATCGCGGGTGGCAAGCCGGTCTGGCTGTTCGATCTCGACAACACGCTGCACCACGCTTCACACGCAATCTTCCCTGCCATCAACCACGGGATGACGCAGTACATCATCGACGCGCTACAAGTGGACATCGACGAAGCCAACCGTCTGCGCACCGGCTACACGCAGCGCTACGGCGCGACGCTGCTCGGCCTGACGCGCCACCATCCGCTCGACGCGAACGACTTCCTGAAGGTCGTGCACACGTTCCCCGATCTCGGCTCGATGATCCGTCACGAGCGCGGCATCGCTCGGCTCGTCGCGGCGCTGCCCGGCCGCAAGATCGTGCTGACCAACGCCCCTGAGGCGTACGCGCGCGCGGTGCTCGCCGAACTGCGCATCGAGCGTCTGTTCGAGCAGGTGATTGCGATCGAGCACATGCGCGATCGCCGCCGCTGGCGCGCCAAGCCCGACCACGCGATGTTGCGCAAGGCCATGCGCGACGCGCACGTGTCGCTCGGGGACGTGATCCTGGTCGAAGACACGCGCTCGCATCTGAAGAACTACCGGCGCCTCGGCATCCGCACGGTGTGGATCACCGGTCATCTGCCGCGCAGGCCGCGCGCGGACGGCGTGCCGACGCGTCTGCCGGGCACCGGCCGGCCGCACTATGTCGACCGGAGCGTTCGTTCGTTAAAATCGCTACGACTGGGCAACCGCTCGGTTCGATGGAAAGGACAGCAGCCGGGACGACAGCCATGCAGCCGATCGACAAGCCTGACGAAGCCTTAGCCGAACAAGAAGCCGCCGCGCCGGCCGCCCAACGCGCGCAGCGCCTGAAGCCGGGCGAGCGCCGTGTGCACATCCTGCAGACGCTCGCCACGATGCTGGAAGCGCCGAAAAGCGAAAAGATCACCACGGCGGCGCTCGCCGCCCGGCTCGGCGTATCGGAAGCCGCGCTGTACCGCCACTTCGCCAGCAAGGCGCAAATGTTCGAAGGGTTGATCGAGTTCATCGAGCAAACGCTCTTTGGCCTCATCAACCAGATCGCCGACAGGGAAAGCAACGGCGTGCTGCAAGCGCGCGCCATCGCGTTGATGCTGCTCAACTTTCCTGCCAAGAATCCCGGCATGACGCGTGTGCTGACATGCGAGGCCTTGGTCGGCGAGCATGAACGGCTGACCGAGCGCGTCAATCAGATGCTGGAGCGCGTCGAGGCGTCGCTGAAGCAGTGTTTGCGGCTGGCGCAGATGGAAGCGAATGCCGCTGCGGGCGAAGGCGCACACGCCGCCGTCCCGCTGCCGCCCGGCTACGATCCCGCGATCCGCGCGAGCCTGCTCTTGAGCTACATCATCGGCCGCTGGCACCGTTATGTGCGCAGCGGTTTCGCGCGTCCGCCCGCCGAACATGCCGACGCGCAACTGCTGCTGATCCTTCAATAGTGCGCGCGGCACGCAGCGTGTCGCGGGTGCGCCGGCGACGCTCTCGCGCAGGATTTTCCGCTATACTTTGCGCCTGACTGCGGCGCCCCCATGCATCCGGAACCGCATTCGAGAACACCCTGAACACCCATCACGCGCCGATTTGCTGACTCGATTGCGGGCGCGCGAGCCGCTGGGAAACCCCCACGGTTCACTATAAATGCGGCTAAAGAGGTCGTCAGCCGCGCACACAGTCTCTCCTCCGTGCTTTGCCGACGCCGTCTAGCCGCCCTGTTTTTGTTAAATGGCGGAATGAATGGAATCGATCGGTATCGTCGCTCCCCAAAAAATGCATTTCACCGAGCCGCTGCAATTGCAGAACGGCAGCTCGCTCGCCGGTTACGATCTGATGGTCGAAACCTACGGCACGCTCAATGCCGCGCGCAGCAATGCGGTGCTGGTGTGCCACGCGCTCAACGCGTCGCATCACGTGGCGGGCGTGTACGCCGACAATCCGAAGGACGTCGGCTGGTGGGACAACATGGTCGGCCCGGGCAAACCGCTCGACACCGACAAGTTCTTCGTGATCGGCGTGAACAACCTGGGCTCGTGCTTCGGTTCGACCGGGCCGATGAGCATCGATCCGGCCACCGGCGTCCCGTATGGCGCGACGTTTCCCGTCGTGACCGTCGAGGACTGGGTCAACGCCCAGGCGCGGGTCGCCGATGAATTCGGCATCACGCGATTCGCCGCGGTGATGGGCGGCAGTCTCGGCGGCATGCAGGCGCTCGCGTGGAGCATGATGTATCCGGAGCGTGTCGCGCATTGCATCGTGGTCGCGTCCACGCCGAAGCTGTCCGCGCAGAACATCGCGTTCAACGAGGTCGCGCGCTCGGCAATCCTGTCGGACCCCGACTTCCACGGTGGCAACTACTACGCGCACGGCGTCAAACCGAAGCGCGGCTTGCGCGTCGCGCGGATGATCGGCCACATCACGTATCTGTCGGACGACGACATGGCCGAGAAATTCGGCCGCTCGCTGCGCCGCGCAGAAGGCGCGCTGGACGCGTACAACTTCAACTTCGACGTCGAGTTCGAAGTGGAGTCGTACCTGCGCTATCAGGGCGACAAGTTCGCCGACTACTTCGACGCGAACACCTACCTGCTGATCACTCGCGCGCTCGATTATTTCGATCCCGCGAAAGCGTTCGACGGCGATTTGACGGCAGCCGTCGCGCACACGACGGCGAAGTATCTGATCGCGAGCTTCACGACCGACTGGCGTTTCGCGCCGGCCCGCTCGCGCGAACTGGTGAAGGCGCTGCTCGACCACAAGCGCACCGTCACCTATGCGGAGATCGACGCGCCGCACGGTCACGACGCCTTCCTGCTCGACGACGCGCGCTATCACAACGTGATGCGCGCCTACTACGAACGTATTGCGAACGAGGTGAACGCATGAACCAGCGAGCACTCGATTACCTGGCGTTGCGCCCTGACTTCCGTGCGATCGCCCGCTGGGTCGAACCGCGCGCCACCGTGCTGGATCTGGGTTGCGGCGACGGCTCGCTGCTGTCGCTCTTGACCGAAGAACTCGACGTGCAGGGCTACGGCATCGAGATCAACGACGCGGGCGTGCTGGCGTCGACACAAAACGGCGTCAACGTGATCCAGCAGAATCTGGAAGACGGACTGCGCCTGTTCGAAGACGGCAGCTTCGATTTCGCGATTCTGTCGCAAACGCTGCAAACCATTCATCAGACCGCCGCGATCCTGCGCGAGACGGTGCGGGTGGGCAAGGAATGCATCGTGTCGTTTCCGAATTTCGGCTACTGGGCACACCGGCTGTCGGTGCTGCAGGGTCGCATGCCGGTGTCGAAGTCGCTGCCTTATCAATGGCACAACACGCCGAACGTGCGCGTACTGACGATCGAGGACTTCGAAGCGCTCGCCCCGGAAGTCGGCATCGAAATTCTCGACCGCGTCGTGCTGCACGACGGACAGGTGGTGCGCTGGGGCGTGAACTGGCGTGGTAGTCTTGCGGTCTATCGCGTCAAGAAAAGCTAACGCAAGCTATCCACATGTCGAACCCGCCGCACGAGGCGCCTGCACTTACCGCTCACGAAGAACATCCCGGCTGGCGCGCGTTCCTGAATACGCGCATGCTGATCTGCGTCTTTCTCGGCTTCACGTCGGGATTGCCGCTGTTCACGCTCGTCTACCTGGTGCAGGCGTGGCTACGCTCCGAAGGCGTCAATCTGAAGGAAATCGGCCTCTTTGCGCTGATCCAGTTCCCGTATACGTGGAAATTCATCTGGGCGCCGCTGATGGACCGCTATGTGCCGCGCTTGCCAGGCTGGCGGCCGGGCCGACGGCGCGGCTGGATGCTCGTCACGCAGGTTCTGGTGGGCGGCGCGATCGCGACTTTGGGCTTCGTGTCGCCGCGCGATTCGATCTGGACCGTCGCGGCATTGACGGCGCTGGTCGCGTTTTTCGGCGCGAGCCAGGACATCGCGATCGACGCTTACCGGCGTGAGTTGCTGAGCGATACGCAGCAGGGTCTCGGCAATGCGGTGCATGTGAACGCATACAAGATCGCGGCGCTGGTGCCCGGCTCGCTCGCGTTGATTCTGTCCGATCATTTGCCGTGGACCATTGTCTTTATCGTCACAGGTGCGTTCATGCTGCCGGGCATGGTGATGACGCTGGTGGTCAGCGAGCCCAAAGTGCACGGCACGCCGCCGAAGAACCTGCGCGATGCGATCGTGCAGCCGTTCAGGGAATTTATTCAGCGCGACGGCTGGCGCGGCGCGCTGTTCGTGCTCGGCTTCATCTTTCTGTACAAGCTCGGTGACACGATGGCGACCACGCTGTCCACCTCGTTCTTTCTCGACATCGGTTTTTCGCGCACGCAGATCGGCGTGATCGCGAAGACCACCGCGTTCGGCGCGAGTCTCGCGGGCGGTATTGTCGGCGGAATCTGGCTGATGAAGATCGGCATCGGCCGGGGCCTGTGGATCTTCGGCATCCTGCAGATGGTATCGACGCTCGGCTTTGCGTGGCTCGCGCATCTCGGCCCGGCGTCGCCCGGTCTCGCGGCGATCTACGACATTGCCGTCTGGCTCAGCGAGGGCACGACGAAGCTGCTGGCGTTGGTGGGCATCGACTGGGCCGTGCAGCTCGAGCCGCGCTCGGTCGCGCTGGCGCTCGTCTACGGCTTCGAAACCTTCGCCACTGGCCTGACGATGGCGGCGTTCACCGCGTACATCGCGAGCACCACCGACCCGCGCTACACGGCCACCCAGTTTGCGCTCTTCACGAGCCTGGCTTCGGTGCCGCGCACGCTGGCATCGGCGGCGAGCGGCTACGTGGTCGCGCAGATCGGCTGGTTCGACTACTTCATCGTGTGTACCGCGCTTGCGTTGCCCGGCATGCTGCTTCTGTTGCGGATCGCGCCGTGGAGAGAGCAGTCGTGAAAGCGCAACTCCCGATCCGCGCGCGGCGCCTATGCATGAAGCGCGCGCCATCGTTCAAGTTCAACGCATGCCGCGCGGCGCTGCGTGCGGCATGCGCGCTCGGCTTTGCGAGCAGCCTCGCGTTGGTGATGCCGTCGAGCGCGTACGCGGCCACGTCGGCGGCCAGCGCGGCAGCGCCTGCAGCGGCCACCACGCCGGCCACCGCGACCGGAGCGGCAACCGCGCCGACCGCGAAATCCGCAGCGGCCACGGCTGCCGCAGCAAACGCCGACAGCGCGACGGCGGCGACGCCGAACAGCGCTCCTACAGCGACGAACCCTACCAGCTCGCCCAACGCCGGCAGCGCGCCTGTCGCCACGCCGCCCTCTGCGGCACCCCAGGCCCAGCCGCCCGTTACCGCCAAGACACCCGCCGCGACGTCGGCGCCGCCTGCGTCCCCGCCGCCGTACACGCCGAACACTTCAAATACGCAGTTGCGCTACGGCGACTACCTGGTGTTCCGCAACCTGATCCCATCACCGATGCTCGAGGCGCAAGCCGCCGAAGAGTTCGAGCAGATTGCCTATGGCGCTGAACACGCGAAGCGCCTGTACGGCGACACTGACGCGCACGTCACGCGCGTCCGATCGATCGTCGAGCGGATGATTCCGTACTCGTTGAAATGGAACGAGCGGGCCAAAGGCTGGAAGTGGGATGTAGCGGTGGTGCGCTCGACTGATATCCGCATGTACTGCCTGCCGGGCGGCAAGATCGTCGTCTATGGCGGACTGCTCGACCGCCTGCGTCTGAACGACAACGAACTCGGCATGCTGATCGGCCACGAGATCGCGCATGCGCTGCGCGAGCATGCGCGCGAGCGGCTTGGCCAGCTCCAGGCCAGCCAGCTCGATTCGTCCGGCACGATCCCCCAACTGTTCGGGCTGGCCGATCTCGGCGCGGCGCCGCTCGGCATCGGCTCGCGCCTCCTGGAAATGAAGTACGAGAGCACCGACGAAACCGAAGCCGACGTGATCGGCAGCGATATCGCGTCACGCGCGGGCTTCGATCCGCGCGCGGCGGTCACGCTGTGGGACAAGCTCGCGCAAGCGACGCGCGGCGATCGCGATCGCGGCTTCATCTACGTGCATCCGTACACGCCGGCGCGTCGTCAGGACATCATCAAGCGTCTGCCCGACATGCTGCCGCTCTACGCGAAGGCGATCGGCACGACCGTGGATGCGCTGCCTGATTACGCGGGCATCGGACGCCCACGCCGCAAAACAGCCGCCGACTAAAGTTGAGCGGCGCGGACCGGGAAGCGCTTACTTCTTGACCTTGTGATCGTAGTCGACCGTCAGCGGCGCATGGTCGCTGAACTTGATATCGCGGAACACGTCGGTGTGTTTCGCCTTGCTCGCGATGCCCGGCGTCGCGATCTGATAATCGATCCGCCACCCGACGTTCTTCGCGTACGCCTGGCCACGATTGCTCCACCACGTGTACTGCTCCGGCCGTTGATCGAGCGTGCGGAACACGTCGACGTAGCCCACGTCGTCGAACAGTTTGGTCAGCCACGCACGCTCCTCCGGCAGGCAGCCCGAGTTCTTCTGGTTGCTCTTCCAGTTCTTGATGTCGATTTCCTTGTGGACGATGTTCACATCGCCGCACACGATCACTTCGCGCTCCTGGGCCAGTTCGGAGAGATGTGGCATGAACTCGTCCATGAAACGGAACTTGGCCTGCTGACGTTCGTCTCCGCTCGAACCCGACGGCACGTACACCGAAATCACCGACAGCTTGCCGAAACGCAGCTCGACATAGCGCCCTTCCGGATCGAACTCCTCGCTGCCGAAACCGATCACTACTTCGTCTGGCTCGTGACGCGTGTAGACGCCCGCGCCGCTATAGCCTTTTTTCACCGCGTGCTGAAAGTAGCCGGTGAAATCATGCGGCGCCATGAATTCCGGCGTCATGTCGTCCTGCGAGCATTTGATTTCCTGCACGCACAGCACGTCGGCGCTCTGTTCGCCGAACCATTCGAAAAAGCCTTTCTTCGCCGCCGAGCGGATGCCGTTCAGGTTGGCGGTAATCACACGCAACATGTCGTTCCTTTCATGTTCGATTCGTTATCTGGGCTAACGGGCCAGGTCACTCGACCTTGATACCCTTCAGCGATTCCTTGGGAGGTGGATATTCGAGCCTCAGCTCCTGCAACGCGCGCAGCAACAACTGCGCGACCATCACGTTGCGATGCGTCTTCGAGTCGGCCGGAATCACGTACCACGGCGCGTAGTCGGTCGACGTCATCGCGAGCGCGTCGCGGTAGGCCGACTGATACGTGTCCCATTGCTTGCGCGCTTCGAGATCGGACACGTCGAATTTCCAGTTCTTGCTCGGGTCGTCGATACGCGCTTGCAGACGCACGCGCTGCTCGTCTTTCGAAATGTGCAGCATGCACTTGACGATAGTCGTGCCGCTATACGCGAGCATCTCTTCGAACTGGCGAATGTGGCAGCAGCGCTGCTCGAAGGCTCGCGCATCCAGTTCGCCGCGCACGGTGGGCACCAGCAGATCTTCGTAGTGGCTGCGGTTGAAGATCGTCAGCTCGCCGGCGGCGGGCGCCTGCGAATGCACGCGCCATAGAAAATCGTGCGCGAGTTCGACGGGCGTCGGCGCCTTGAATGGCACGATGCGCAAGCCGAGCGGATCGACCTCGTGAAACACCGCGCGGATCGTGCCGTCCTTGCCGCTCGTGTCCATGCCTTGCAGCACCAGCAACACGCGACGCCTCTGCTGCGCGTGCAGGCACTCCTGCTGCATCTCGAGTTGCGCGCCGATCTGCGCGAGCCGATCGCGGTCCGTGTCTTTTGAGCCGGTTGAAAATGGCTTCGCGCCCGGGTCGAAGTCGTCGAGAGAGAACCTGGTTTTTTTCTTGCCGTCGTCGAAATACGGCACGCGGAAATCGTCGAGTTCGGGTTGCTTCGCCATCCACACACTCCCTGATCTGCGTTCGGGCGTCGCAAAAGCGGGCCCACAAAATGAAACGGGCCGTTGCCACACTTTCGTTTCCGGCAACAGCCCGTGGTGGCCCGCGCGCGAACGCCCGGGCCATGCCTCTTCAACTCAGGACAGCTTCTTCTTCAGCAGTTCGTTCACCTGCGCGGGATTGGCCTTGCCCTTGGTCGCCTTCATCGCCTGACCGATCAGCGCGTTGAACGCCTTTTCCTTGCCGGCGCGGAATTCCTCGACCGACTTCTGGTTCGCGGCGAGCACTTCGTCGAGGATCGCTTCCAGCGCGCCGGTATCCGAAATCTGCTTGAGCCCCTTCGCTTCGATGATGCGATCGGCAGCGGCTTCGTCGGTGGCCTTCTCTTCCCAGATCGCGAGGAAGATTTCCTTCGCAATCTTGTTCGAGATCGTGCCGTCGGCAATGCGTTGCAGCAGCAGCGCGAGTTGCGCGGACGACACCGGCGAAGCGTCGAACTCCAACCCTTCGCGATTCAGCTGCGACGACACTTCGCCCATCAGCCAGTTTGCCGCGACCTTCGCGTTGGCCGGGCCGACCTTGCCGACCACCGCTTCGTAGTACGCGGCCATGGCCTTGCTCGCGGTCAGCACGTTGGCGTCGTACGGCGTGAGGCCGTATTGCGACACGAAGCGCTGCTGGATCGCCACCGGCAGCTCCGGCATCTCGCCCTTCACGCGCTCGACCCATGCCGCGTCGATCACGAGCGGCATCAGATCGGGGTCGGGGAAATAGCGGTAGTCGTGCGCGTCTTCCTTGCTGCGCATGGAACGCGTTTCGCGCTTGTCCGGATCGTACAGACGCGTTTCCTGCACCACCGTGCCGCCGTCTTCGATCAATTCGATCTGGCGGCGGACTTCGTACTGGATCGCTTCTTCGAGGAAGCGGAACGAATTCAGGTTCTTGATCTCGGCACGCGTGCCAAATTCCGCCTGACCGACCGGGCGCACCGACACGTTCGCATCACAACGGAACGAGCCTTCCTGCATGTTGCCGTCGCAGATGCCGAGCCACGTGACGAGCGTGTGCAGCGTCTTCGCGTAAGCCACCGCTTCCGCCGCGCTGCGGATTTCCGGCTCGGTGACGATTTCGAGCAGCGGCGTGCCGGCGCGATTCAGGTCGATGCCGGTCATGCCTGCAAAGTCTTCATGCAACGACTTGCCCGCGTCTTCCTCGAGGTGGGCGCGCGTGAGGTTGACGACTTTCTCGTACGCTTCCTTGCCCGCCTTCTCATTGGCCGGCACCTGAATCGTCACCTGGCCGCCCTGCACGACGGGAATTTCGTACTGGCTGATCTGATAGCCCTTGGGCAGATCGGGGTAGAAATAATTTTTGCGCGCGAAGATGCTGCGCGGCGCCACCGTCGCGCCGATCGCGAGACCAAACTGGATCGCGCGCTCGACCGCACCGCGGTTCATAACCGGCAAGGTGCCCGGCAGTGCCAGATCGACGGGGCAGGCCTGCGTGTTCGGCGCGGCGCCGAACTGCGTGGCTGCGCCCGAGAAAATTTTCGATTGAGTCGACAGTTGCGCGTGGGTCTCCAGACCGATCACGACTTCCCATTGTTTGGCCATGGTGCTCACACTCCTGCCGGTGCTTTGCGGTGCCAGTCGGTCGCGCGCTGGAACGCGTCGGCCACCTGCAGCATCCGGGCTTCATTGAAATAGTTGCCGATGATCTGCAGACCCACCGGACGCTGCGCATTCGCGCCCGCGCCAAAGCCGCACGGCACGCTCATGCCCGGCAAACCGGCGAGGCTCACCGACAATGTGTAGATGTCGGCCAGATACATCTGCACCGGATCGTCGCCCTTCGCGCCGAGATCCCACGCCACTGACGGCGCGACCGGTCCCATGATTACGTCGCACTGCCTGAACGCTTCCTGGAAGTCCTGCGCGATAATGCGGCGAATCTTTTGCGCCTGCAGGTAGTACGCGTCGTAATAGCCATGCGACAGCACGTACGCGCCGACCATGATGCGGCGCTTCACTTCCGGACCGAAGCCTTCGGCGCGCGACTTCTTGTACATGTCGAGCAGATCGCGGTACTCAGCGGCGCGATGGCCGAAGCGCACGCCGTCGAAACGCGACAGGTTCGACGACGCCTCGGCCGGCGCGATCACGTAGTACACCGGGATCGACAGTTCGGTTTTCGGCAGCGAGACATCGACGAGCGTGGCGCCGAGTGCTTCGTACTGCTTGAGCGCCGCGTCGATCGACGCGCGCACGTCGTCGGCCAGACCCGCGCCGAAGTACTCCTTCGGCAGGCCGATGCGCAAGCCGGCGAGCGGCTTGTCCGCGCCGTCTTCCTTCCACGGCTTGCCGAGGTAACGCGTGTAGTCTTCGTCGTCGCGCACGAGGCTGGTCGAATCGCGCTCGTCGAAGCCGGCCATCGCGTTGAGCAGCGTCGCGCAGTCGGCGGCGCTCTTCGCCATCGGGCCGCCCTGATCCAGCGACGACGCGAACGCGATCATCCCGTAACGCGACACGCGGCCATAGGTCGGCTTGATGCCGGTAATGCCGGAGAACGACGCCGGTTGACGGATCGAGCCGCCGGTGTCCGTGCCGGTTGCGGCGGGCGCGAGACGCGCGGCCACGGCCGCCGCCGAGCCGCCCGACGAACCGCCCGGCACCGACTTGCGGTCCCACGGATTCTGCACAGGGCCGAAGTACGAATTCTCGTTGGACGAGCCCATCGCGAACTCGTCCATGTTGGTCTTGCCCACGCACACCATGCCGGCGTTCTGCAAGCGCGCGACCACGGTGGCGTCGAACGGGCTTTCGTAGTTCGCCAGCATCTTCGAGCCGGCGGTGGAGCGCCAGCCCTTGGTGACGAACACGTCCTTGTGCGCGATCGGCAGGCCGACCAGCGGACCGGCATGGCCGGTGTGGAGCAGCGCGTCGGCAGCTTTTGCCTGCGCGAGCGTCAGCTCGTGATCGACCTGGATGAACGCGTTCAGGCCATTGGCCGCGTCGATCCGCTTCAGGTACAGCTGCGCCAGTTCAACTGCGGAGCATTCCTTGGCCGACAGTGCGGCGCGCAGTTCGGTCAGACTCTTTTCATGCATTGCGTTTTATCCTGGAAAGCGCGGCAGCGCAGTCACGCTGCCGTGGAGGCGTTCGGCTGCCCGCCGGCGAGCCTGGCCGGGAACCCGGCGATGGCGGACACGCGCGCCCGTTGCGCGGAGCGCCCTGCCGCGGGCTCGCGAGCCGCGCCGGGCTTGCCGCGCGGGTCTTACTCGATCACCTTCGGCACGAGGTACAGGCCATCTTGCACAGCCGGCGCCGGGCGTTGGAAAGCTTCGCGTTCGACGGTTTCAGTTACGGCGTCGTTACGCAGACGCAGCGCGACGTCTTCGATCTGCTCGATCGGATGGGCTAGCGGGGCGATCCCGGTGGTATCGACCGCCTGCATTTGCTCGACGAGGCCGAAAAAATCGTTGAGCTGGGCACGCGTGTGCTCAGCGTCGGCGTCGGCCAGTTCGAGCCGCGCAAGATGCGCGATGCGCTTAACATCGGTCAGGGTCAGAGCCATGCAGTCACCGGAAAATGTGGTGGGCAGCCGCAGCGCGGAAAAACGACGCTGCGACAGCAAGTTACGACGCGATCGGACAAGTCGGAAAAGGGGGCGGCGGTGGCAAAAGTGCCATCCGTTTCCTTCAAAACAACCAAAATTATAAGGTATGATTACGCGTTCGACCCAAACCCGGACCGACTTACCAAGGCCTTTCTGAACAATTCCCAAAGATCGTTCGGAATTTCCCGCATTGGCTTTGCAACGGCCTCCGGTAGACTCCCTCGCAGCTTCAAGTTCCTGTGGCGCAACTCCCGCCAGGTTGAAGCTGTTATTTTTCCGCTGCCGCCCTACGCATACGTTGCGAGGCCCGGCCCCCAGCGAGACAGGATTTTGAATGTTCGGTTTTTTGCGCAGCTACTTCTCCAACGATCTGGCGATTGATCTCGGCACCGCCAACACGCTCATCTACATGCGTGGCAAGGGCATCGTTCTTGACGAACCGTCGGTGGTTTCGATCCGCCAGGAAGGCGGTCCCAACGGCAAGAAAACCATTCAGGCAGTCGGTAAGGAAGCCAAACAGATGCTCGGCAAGGTGCCGGGCAACATCGAGGCGATCCGCCCGATGAAGGACGGCGTGATCGCCGATTTCACCGTCACCGAACAGATGATCAAGCAGTTCATCAAGACGGCGCACGAGTCGCGCATGTTCTCGCCGTCGCCGCGCATCATCATCTGCGTGCCGTGCGGTTCGACCCAGGTCGAGCGCCGCGCGATCAAGGAAGCCGCGCACGGCGCGGGCGCCTCGCAGGTGTATCTCATCGAAGAACCGATGGCCGCCGCGATCGGCGCCGGCTTGCCGGTGTCGGAAGCCACCGGCTCGATGGTCGTCGACATCGGCGGCGGCACGACCGAAGTCGGGGTGATCTCGCTCGGCGGCATCGTGTACAAGGGCTCGGTGCGCGTGGGCGGCGACAAGTTCGACGAAGCCATCGTCAACTACATCCGCCGCAACTACGGGATGCTGATCGGCGAGCAAACCGCCGAAGCCATCAAGAAGGAAATCGGCTCCGCATTCCCAGGCTCCGAAGTCAAGGAAATGGAAGTGAAGGGCCGCAATCTGTCGGAAGGCATTCCGCGCAGCTTCACCATCTCCAGCAACGAAATTCTCGAAGCCCTCACCGATCCGCTGAACCAGATCGTGTCGTCGGTGAAGATCGCACTGGAGCAAACGCCACCGGAACTGGGCGCGGACATCGCCGAACGCGGCATGATGCTCACGGGCGGTGGCGCACTGCTGCGCGACCTGGATCGCCTGCTCGCCGAAGAAACCGGCCTGCCGGTGCTCGTCGCCGAAGACCCGCTGACTTGCGTCGTGCGCGGCTCGGGCATGGCGCTCGAACGCATGGACAAGCTGGGCAGCATCTTCTCGTACGAGTAAGCGAGCCTTTCTCCATGTCAGTTGCGCGGATCTGGCACACGGCCCCTTGCGGGCCGGTTTGCCGTTGGCTGGGCCAACCAGCCTCCGCGCGCTGACCACGCGCCCCTCGCGCGCCGCCGTCTCACCCAACTGCTCACGCCCCCGGCGCCGACCATGGAATACAGTCCGCCGCCCCTGTTCAAGCAAGGCCCGTCCGCACTCGCACGGCTGGTGTTTTTCGTCGTGCTGGCGATTGCCTTGCTGATCTCCGATGCACGCTTCCAGACGCTTGAAATCGTTCGCGGCGTGCTCGGCGCGGGTCTTTATCCGTTGCAACGCGCGGCTCTCGTGCCCCGCGACATCTTCATGGGCGCCGCCGATCTGGCCGTGACCAGCGCCACGCTGCGCAGCGAAAACGACAAGCTGCGCACCAAAGATCTGCAGCTCTCGCAGCAAGCCAACACGGCTTCCGAACTCGCCGCCGAAAACGCCCATTTGCGCGCGCTGCTGCAACTGTCGCAGCGCTCCACCACGGAATCCCTGCCCGCCGAAATCGAGTACGACACGCGCGATCCGTTCACGCAGAAGGTGGTCATCGGGCGCGGTGCGCAGCAGGGCATTCAGAACGGCTCGCCGGTCGTCAACGAAGACGGCGTGATCGGCCAGGTGACGCGCGTGTTCCCGCTGCAGGCCGAAGTCACGCTGCTGACCGACAAGGATCAGGCAGTGCCGGTGCAGATCGTGCGCACCGGCTTGCGCAGCGTGATTTACGGTACACCGAAGGGCGACACGCTCGACCTGCGCTTCGTGCCGATCAGCGCCGACGTACAGACCGGCGACGAACTCGTCACCAGCGGACTCGACGGCGTGTATCCGCCGGGGCTGCCGGTCGCCAAGGTGGTGCGGGTCGACAAGCAGGCCGATACGGCGTTCGCGCGCGTGGTCTGCCTGCCGGTGGCACCGGTGCGCGGCGCGCGTCAGTTGCTGGTGCTGCACTACGTGAACAATGTGCCCCCGCGTCCGGCCGAAGAACCCGACGCCGCCACGGTCGCGAAGGAAGCGAAGAAGAAGGGCGGCAAGCCGGCCGACGGCAAAGCCCCGGCGGACAAATCCGCGGCCAAGCCTGGCGAAAAAGCGGCCGCAGAAAAGCCGGCCGCCGTCGCTAAAAACGCCGAAAAAGCCCCGGCCAAACCGGCGGTTGCAGAGAAGAAGTCCGCCGACAAGAAGCCGGCTGCCGAGAAGAAGCCGGCCGCCGAGAAGAGCGCGAAGCCGCAAGCCGCGCCGGGGGCACAGCCATGAACCGTCCGCAATACATTCTGCAGCCGGTCAATCCGTACTTCATCGCGTTCAGCCTCGCCGCGGCGTTCCTGCTGAACCTGATGCCGTGGGGCCGCCTCATCGGCGTGCCGGACTTCGTCGCGCTCGTACTGTTGTTCTGGAACGTGCATCAGCCGCGCAAGGTCGGCATGGGTATCGCGTTTTTCCTCGGCTTGCTGATGGACGTTCACAACGCCAGCCTGCTCGGCGAGCACGCGCTGGCGTACACGCTGTTGTCGTATGGCGCGATCACGATCCACCGCCGCGTGCTGTGGATGTCGCTCGGCGTGCAGACTTTCGCGGTGATGCCGCTCCTGGTCGCCGCGCAACTGGTGCCGTTCGTGATCCGTCTGCTGACGGGCGCGGCGTTTCCGGGCTGGGGTTACCTGATCGACGGTTTCGTCGAAGCCGCGCTGTGGCCGATTGCCAGCGTGCTGTTGTTAATGCCGCAACGCCGCCCGGCCGATCCGGACGATACGCGGCCCATTTGATCCCGCATCGGGCTCGCCGGCCGTTCCGTTCTGCTGGAACTCATCCGCCCGACCCGCCCGACGCGCAGCGCTGTTCATGCCTCCCGGTTCCGGCCGGATTGGGCGCACACTCTTGATGGCCGTCACCCGGCCTTTTGCAGAATCGCATGACCGAATTCAAGGACACTCAGCAACAGCTCTCGAAATTCCGCCTGCGCGTCGCGGCGGCGGGCCTGTTCGTGTTCGTCTGCTTCGGGCTGATCGGCTTCCGCTTCCTGTTCCTGCAGGTCTGGCACTACAGCAAGTACTCGCTGCAGGCCGATGAGAACCGCATCTCCGTCGCGCCGATCGTGCCGAACCGCGGCATCATCACCGACCGCAACGGCGTGGTGCTCGCGAAGAACTACTCGGCCTACACGCTCGAACTCACGCCGTCGAAGCTGAACGACTCGCTCGAAAACGTGATCGACAATCTGGCCACCGTCGTGTCGATCGACGCGCGCGACCGCCGCCGCTTCAAGAAGCTGCAGGAAGACTCGAAGAACTTCGAAAGTCTGCCGATCCGCACCCGCCTGACCGACGACGAAGTCGCGCGCTTCACCGCGCAGCGCTTCCGCTTCCCCGGCGTCGAAGTGCGCGCGCGGCTGTTCCGCCAGTACCCGCTCGGGCCGACCGCGGCGCACGTGATCGGCTACATCGGCCGGATTTCGCAGCGCGACCAGGAGCGCATCGACGACGCCAGCGACCAGAACGACAGCGATCCGGACCACTACGATCCGCGTCTGGACGCGAACAACTACAAAGGCACCGACTACATCGGCAAGATCGGTGTCGAGCAGAGCTACGAAACCGAACTGCACGGCCAGACCGGTTTCGAGGAAGTGGAGGTGACGGCCGGCGGCCGGCCGGTGCGCACGCTGTCGCGCACCCAGGCGACGCCCGGCAACAACCTCGTGCTGTCGCTCGATATCGGTCTGCAGCAAGTCGCCGAGCAGGCGTTCGCCGGCCGCCGCGGCGCGCTGGTCGCGATCGAGCCGTCGACCGGCGATGTGCTCGCGTTCGTGTCGGCGCCGAGCTTCGATCCGAATTCCTTCGTCGACGGCATCGATCAGCAGACCTGGGACGAGCTGAACAACTCGCCGGACCATCCGCTGCTGAACCGGCCGCTGCACGGCACTTATCCACCGGGCTCGACCTACAAGCCGTTCATGGCGCTCGCCGCGCTGACGCTGCATAAGCGCACGCCGGGATGGGGCTTCCAGGATCCGGGTTCGTACACGTTCGGCGGCCACACGTTCCGCAACGACGTGCGCTCGGGCCAGGGCTGGGTCGATATGAACCGAGCGATTGTGGTGTCGAACGACACGTATTTCTACATGCTCGCGCACGATCTCGGCGTCAACAACATCGCCAACTTCATGAAGCCGTGGGGCTTCGGCCAGATCACCGGGATCGACATCTCGGGCGAGGCGCGCGGGATCCTGCCGTCGACGGAATGGAAGCGCAAGGCGTATCACAAACCCGAGCAACAACGCTGGTATGAAGGCGAGACGATCAGCCTCGGCATCGGCCAGGGCTACAACTCGTTCACCATTCTCCAGCTTGCTCACGCCACCGCGACGCTCGCGAACAACGGCGTCGTGATGAAGCCGCACCTCGTGCGCGACATCGAGAACCCGATCAACAAGGAAACGCGCGCGGTCGTGCGCGATCCGAGCGACAAGATCGCAGTCAAGCAGTCGGACATCGACATCATCAAGCGCGCGATGGAAGGCGTCGTGACCAACGGTACGGCGTCCAAACTGTTCATCGGCGCGCAGTACCAGGCGGCCGGCAAGACCGGTACGGCACAGGTCTACTCGCTGCAGGGCGCGAACTACAAGGGTCACGCGGTCGCCGAGCATCTGCGCGACCACGCGCTCTTCATAGCGTTCGCGCCCGCCGAGCAGCCGAAGATAGCGCTTGCGTTGATCGTCGAAAACGGCGGCTGGGGCGCGGAGTCGGCGGGTCCGATCGCGCGCAAGGTGCTGGACTACTACCTCGTCGGCAAGAACAAGCCGGGCGCCCAGGCGGCCGCGGTCGCGGCCGCGGCATCGGCGACGCAGGACGCATCCGCGCCGCAAGTCGGCGACGCGCCGCCGCAGCAGGAAGTGGCGGAGCCGGTCAAGATCGCGGCGGGTTTCACCGCGTTGCCGATACCTGGCGCGGCTTCGGCGGCAGCAGCGGCTTCGGCGGCTGCCGCCGCTTCGGGTGCCTCGGCCGCGAATGCCGCATCCGCGCCTGCAGCAGCTTCGGCAGCGGTGGCGGTAGCTGCGTCGGCGCCGGTGCCGGCCTCCGCGTCCGCAGCCGCGAAAAAAACAGCGCCGCGTAAATCGGGCGTTCCGCATCAACCCCGCCCGGCCAGCGATTCCGCGCCGACCGCCGCAGCCCCGTCACGCGACAACGCCATTCAGACCACGTCGCCACGCCAGCCGGTCGCCGGCGGCATCGACGAATAAGGAGAAAGGCATGCAATTCGACAAGCGCGCCTGGCTCGACCGCATCAAGCAGATGTTCGCGGGCTTCGACCGTCCGCTCGCACTGATCGTATTTCTGCTGCTGTGCGTCGGCATCGTCACGCTGTACAGCGCGAGCCTGGACGTCCCCGGCCGCGTGGAAGACCAGTTGCGCAACATCCTGCTGACGTTCGTGCTGATGTGGGCGCTCGCCAATGTGCCACCCACCACGCTGATGCGCTTCGCGGTCCCGCTCTATACGTTCGGGATCGCGCTACTGGTCGCGGTCGCGATGTTCGGCCTCACGCGCAAGGGCGCGAAGCGCTGGATCAACGTCGGCGTGGTGATCCAGCCGTCGGAGATCCTGAAGATCGCCACGCCGCTAATGCTCGCCTGGTACTACCAGCGCCGCGAAGGCGTGATGCGCTGGTACGACTATCTGGTCGGTCTGTTGATCCTCGCGGTGCCCGTTGGTCTGATCGCCAAGCAGCCCGACCTGGGGACGGCCGTGCTGGTGTTCGCGGCCGGCCTCTTCGTGATTTACTTCGCGGGTCTGAGTTTCAAGCTGATCGTGCCGGTGCTGATTGCGGGCGTGATCGCGGTCGCCTCGATCGCGGCGTTCCAGGACAAGATCTGTCAGCCCGAGGTGCAATGGCCGCTGATGCACGACTATCAGAAGCACCGCATCTGCACGCTGCTCGATCCGACCTCCGATCCGCTCGGCAAGGGTTTCCACACCATTCAGGCGGTGATTGCGATCGGCTCCGGCGGCCCGCTCGGCAAGGGCTGGCTGAAGGGCACGCAGGCGCATCTGGAGTTCATCCCCGAGAAGCATACCGACTTCATCTTCGCGGTGTTTGCCGAGGAGTTCGGGCTCGCCGGCGGGGTCGTGCTGCTCACGCTCTACATGCTGCTGATCGCGCGCGGACTATACATCGCGGCCAACGGCGCGACACTGTTCGGGCGCCTGCTGGCCGGATCGCTGACGATGGCGTTCTTCACCTACGCGTTCGTCAATATCGGCATGGTGAGCGGGATCTTGCCGGTGGTCGGCGTGCCGTTGCCGTTCATGAGCTACGGCGGCACTGCGCTGACCACGCTGGGGGTGGCGATCGGACTCATCATGAGTGTCGCGCGGCAGAAACGGCTCATGCAGAGTTAGCGCGACGCCGGTTGTCGGAGGTCGAGGCCGGCAGGCGCAGGCCTGAACGAAGAATCCAAATGCACAAGGGGCGCACCGTCAGGAGCGCCCCTTTTTTGTTTACTGCGGTTTCACTTCCTTCTGATCCCGCAACTGCGCGCTGAGCTGTTGATACTTCAGCCGCGCCGCCGGGTCGCCCTGCGCCGCCGCGGCCGCGTAATAGGCGCGCGCCACGTTCAGATTCTTGTCGACGCCGTCGCCGCCGCGCTCGTAGAAAGAGCCGGTCACGTATTGCGCGGTCATGTCGCCGCCCTGCGCCGCCTTCTTGTACCAGACGAACGCCTGCTGGTTGTCGCGCTCCGTGCCGCGTCCGTCGAGGAACTGGTTGGCGAGCGCCAGCTCCGCCTGCACATGGCCTTGTTGCGCGGCCTTCAGGAACCAGCGGTGCGCCTCGACCGGATCGCGCCCGACGAACTCGCCGTCGTCGTACATCTTGCCGTAGACGTATTGCGCATGCGACATGTTGGCGTCGGCGGCCTTGCGCAGCCATTTCTTGCCTTCGTCGACATTGACCGCGGTGCCCTCACCGTTGAGCAGCATCATCGCGTAGTTGAACTCGGCGAGCCGGCTGCCACGCTCGGCGGCCTTGCGGAATTCGGCAAGTGCCGCGCTCATGTTGCCGGCGTTGTAGTCGGCCACCGCGGTTTGCGTCTCTGGATCGTTCGACTTCGCCGGCCGGTCCTGCGCATAGGCCGCCAGATTCATCGCGCCGCTCGACAGCAACACTGCCGTGACCGCCGCGCGCATGACGACACGTTGCACCTTCCCCTTCATGACCTGACCTCCTGCAACGCCTGGCGAGTCGCGCGCAACATCCACATGACGTCGGCGGCCAGCGCGATGAAACGAAAACCGGCATCGCGATGCTGCTTCGCACTCGCGACATCCATGGCGAAAATGCCGGCCGCGATGTCGGCCTTGCCGGCGGCGCTGACGATGCGCGCCATCGCCGCCTGCACGTCGGCATGCTTCGAATCGCCGAGATGACCGAGGCTCGCGGCCAGATCGGCCGGTCCGACAAACACGCAATCGACACCCGGCGTCGCCGCGATCTGCTCGACCTCCCGCAAGCCGCGGGCCGACTCGATCTGCACGATGGTCGCGATCTGCGCGTTGGCCGTCTGCACGTAATCGCGCCGCATGCCGTAGCCCGACGCGCGCACCACGCCGGCGACGCCGCGCTGGCCGTCGAGCGCTTCAGCGGTCGGATATTGCGTGAGACGCACGGCGTGGGCGGCGTCGTCGGCGGATTCGATGTTCGGGAACATCAGCGTACGCGCGCCGGCATCCAGCACGCGCTTGACGAGCCACGCCTCGCTGGCGGGCACGCGCACCACCGGCTCGCTCGGCAGATGCGCAGCGGCGATCGCGCGCAGTTGCGACGCGACGTCGCCGCTATCGTTCGGCGCGTGCTCCATGTCGATCAGCAGCCAGTCAAAACCGGCGTGCGCGAGCGCTTCGGCCGCGGCATCGCTGCCGAGCGACAGCCACAGTCCGAACAGCGGATCGGTTTCGGTCAGACGTTGCTTGAGAGGATTGGTGAAGGTGCTCATCGCCGCGCTCCTTGAAGGTGGTGGCGATGGTGATGGTGATGGCAATCGTGATCGGACAGATCGTCTGGCACGCTGGAAAGCGCGCTGGCCTCGTGGCCGCGGCAAAGGTTCGGGCAAAGATCGAGGCTCAGGCCGTGTCGGCCTGGATGCCTGCTGCGACGCAATGCGGTGACCGGCATGTCTCGCTCCGTATGGTTATCGGAGCGATCATACCGTGGACAATAACGCGAGGGTTGTGCCGTCCGCCGAGGCGATTTCCTTGCGGCGCGGGCGGCCGTCAGAGGGTTTAGTCGCGGACCACGTCGGCCCAGCAGTTCGGCGTCTCGTATAGACGCACCTTGTGGAGGCGCAGATTCACGCCGTAGTGCGCGTCGTACACGCCCGCGAGAATGTCGAATGCGACAGCGGCAAGATTTTCCACTGTCGGGATGCGGTCGAGCACGACCGTCTTGTGACCAGCCATGCTTTCCAGAAAGCCGCGCACTTGCGTGTCGCCTTCGTAGACGAGGAACGCGTGATCCCACTTGTCGACCAGATGCTCGACCGCGAGCGACTTCACGTCGGCGAAGTCCATCACCATGCCGCGATCGGGCGCGCCTTCGGTGTCGACCAGATCGCCTTGCAGCGTGATTTCGAGCACATAGCGATGGCCGTGCAGATTACGGCACTGGCTGCGGTGATCGGGAATGCGGTGGCCCGCGTCGAATTCGAGTTTTCGTGTAATCGTCAGCACGGCAAATCAGGGAATGTTCAGATACTTGTGGGTCTGCATCGACAGGCGCCATTGCGGATGGCGTTTGCACCAGTCAATCGCGAGCTTGGTGTTGATGTCGCGCGACGGGCCGTCCATCGGCTGGACGAGGAAATACTCGAAGTCGAGCTTCGCATACTCGGACAAGCGCTGGTTGTCCTGCGGAATCACGACCTTCAGTTCGTTGCCTTTGGTGACGACGAGCGGCGCGTCGGCCTTCGGGCTCACGCAGATCCAGTCGATCGTGTCGAGCACCGGCAGCGAGCCATTGGTTTCGATCGCGATCTCGAAGCTCGCGGCATGCAGCGCATCGACCAGCGGCTGGTCGATCTGCAACATAGGCTCGCCGCCCGTGCAGACTACGAAGCGCTCGCCCTCGCCTTGCGGCCACAGCGATGCGATCATTGCCACGAGACCTTCAGCGGTGCGGTACTTGCCGCCGTTCTCGCCATCGGTGCCGACGAAGTCGGTATCGCAGAAACGGCACACCGCGTCGGCACGATCTTCTTCGCGACCCGACCACAGATTGCAGCCGGCGAACCGGCAAAACACGGCCGGACGCCCGGCATTCGCGCCCTCGCCTTGCAACGTGTAGAAGATTTCCTTGACCGCGTAAGTCATGCTGCTTTCTGCCTCGTGTTCCTGAATGTTCCTGAAGATGATCGCCTGATGCGCGCAGGTGCCGCGGCGCCCGCCGTCAGCCCGGCTCGGTGACTTTTTCGCCGGCCAGATAGGCTTCATAGCCGCGCTTGCGCAAGCTGCATGCCGGGCATTCACCACAGCCGAAGCCCCATGCATGCAATTCCGCGCGCTCGCCGACGTAGCAGGTATGCGTCTCGACGCGCACCAGTTCGACCAGTTCGTCGCCACCCAACTCGTGCGCGAGACGCCACGTGTCGGCCTTGTCTAGCCACATCAGCGGCGTCTCGAGCAGCAGACGCGTGTCCATGCCAAGATTCAGCGCGACCTGCAACGCTTTCATCGTGTCGTCGCGGCAATCGGGGTAGCCCGAAAAATCCGTCTCGCACATTCCGCCGACCAACACCTGCAAACCACGCCGATAGGCGATCGCCGCCGCGATGGTCATGAACATCAGGTTGCGGCCCGGCACGAACGTGTTCGGCAAACCGTTGGCCGTGGCTTCGATCTCGATCTCGCGCGTCATCGCGGTATCGCTGATCGCGCCGAGTACCGACAGGTCGATCATGTGATCGTCACCGAGGCGGCCGGCCCACGCCGGAATCGCGCGCGTGACGGCCTGGCGAAACCCTTCGCGGCATTCGAGTTCGACGCGGTGCCGCTGACCGTAATCGAAGCCGAGCGTTTCGACCGTTTCATAACGATCGAGCGCCCAGGCAAGGCACGTGGCGGAATCCTGGCCGCCGGAAAACAGCACGAGAGCGCTACGCTTGGCGTCTTTGCGGATCACCGTGAAACTCCGTGAATGAAGAGTGCCGCGTCGCACTGCGCGAGGTGCGCCATGCAAGCAACGCGGCGCGACGCGTGCCGGCATTGCTGCCGGCCCAAGGCAGTATAGGCCGCGCCTTCCGCATGCAGAGTCGCTGGGCGCTTATACCGTTAATCGTCGGGCGAGGGGTTCGGTGCGGGTGGCGGCCTTTGCCGCGCGACACCCTGGCGCGAATCAGGTGACATGCTCAGATGACGCCCATCGCGCAAGTCCTTGAACTGGCGCGATTTTATCACGCGAGGCCGAACGCCGCCGAACGCGTCCCGCTGTCTGCCTGCGCGCTCGCTGAAGCAACGAATACCCGTCAGTACCCGTTAGAAAAGGAAAAGCCCCAGGAATCTTGCGATTTCCTGGGGCTGAATCCTGGTGGCCTGGGACGGAATCGAACCATCGACACGCGGATTTTCAATCCGCTGCTCTACCAACTGAGCTACCGGGCCAACGAAGAACGAAATAATATCAAAGGGTCAGCAGCTGGGCAAGCCCCTCCGCGAAAAAAGTTATCGAGCCAGGGTGAGCGCATAGGACGTGCAGCGCGGAGCCCGCGCTCGCACGGACATCGTCGCGCTCACTCCCCTTTGTTCTTACCCAGATCGACACCGAGTTGCTTGAGCTTGCGATACAGATGCGTGCGCTCCAGCCCGGTCTTCTCCGCGACGCGCGTCATGCTGCCGTTCTCGCGCGCGAGGTGATATTCGAAGTACGCGCGCTCGAACGCGTCGCGCGCATCACGCAGCGGAATGTCGAACGAGATCGATGCCGTTTGCGCAGCCAGTGCGCCGCTGCCCATGCCATCGGTCGACAGCATCGGCAACGCGGCAGCCGAGGCCACCGCCGATGCGCTTACCGGCAACACCGGCTTGGCCGCCGCACCGCCCGGCACACCCGCCGAGTTGCCGCGCGCGAGACCCTGCTCGACAGCCTTCAGCAGCTTCTGCAACGCAATCGGTTTCTCAAGGAAATTGAGCGCACCGATCTTGGTGGCTTCAACCGCCGTGTCGATGGTCGCGTGGCCGGACATCATGATCACCGGCATGGTCAATTGCCCTTGCGCGGCCCACTCCTTGAGCAAGGTCACGCCGTCGGTGTCGGGCATCCAGATGTCGAGCAGCACGAGGTCCGGTGCCTGACGCAAGCGGAACTCGCGCGCCTCCTGCGCATTTTCAGCGGCCTCCACGACATGCCCCTCGTCGCTCAGGATCTCCGAGAGCAATTCCCGGATGCCCATTTCATCATCTACCACCAGGATGGTTGCCATTTACGCTGCCCTTGTCTGCACTGTTGCTTTTGTCTTTCCTTGCGACGCACTACCGCCGTGCGCCGGTCGCGGCCCTGCACCAGGTGCCGCGGCATCGTCCGCCAGTTGAAGGAAGAGGATCGAAATCTGCGCGCCCTCGATCACGTCGCCCGCTTTCATACGATTGCGAATGTCGATGCGCGCGCCATGTTCGTCGACGATCTTCTTGACCATCGCAAGACCCAAGCCCGTACCTTTGGCTTTGGTCGTTACATAAGGTTCGAATGCGCGTGTGAGGATACGCGCGGGGAACCCGGGTCCGTTATCCGACACTGTCAGACGCACCGCGACGTGTACCTTGCCTTCCGCGTCGGGGTCTCCGTATTCTACTGTCCTCGTCTCGAGCAACACACGCGGATGCTCGACCTCGGCAACCGCATCCTGCGCGTTCTGCAGCAGGTTGTGAATCACCTGACGCAATTGCGTCGCGTCGCCGCGAATCGCCGGCAACTCGGCAAGCTCCACCTGGATCGCGCCTTTACCTTCTTCGATACCGTACAGCGTGAGCACCTCGCTGACGAGATCGTTCAGTTGCAGATGCGCGAGCACGGCCGGCGGCGTGCGCGCGTAGTCGCGGAAATTGTCGACCATCTGCTTCATTGCGGCGACCTGGTTCACGATCGTGGTCGCGCCGCGCTTCAATACGTCGGCGTCGGATGGCGCGAGCTTGTCGGCGAGCTTCATTTGCAGACGTTCGGCGGAGAGCTGGATCGGCGTGAGCGGGTTCTTGATCTCGTGCGCGAGACGCCGCGCGACTTCGCCCCAGGCAATCGAACGCTGCGCGGAGATCACGTCGGAAATATCGTCGAACACGACGACGTAGCCGGAAGTCTGCATGTCTTCCGCGTCGCGGTCCGTCGCCGAAACGAGCCGCGCGCCGCGCACGAGCAACGTGAGCGGTTCGGTTTCGCCCGGCACCTGAATCGAGAACTGCTGCTGCCAGTGGCCGCGATCGTCGTGACCGTCGCCGCTCGCCGCCTCGCGATCGGCAAACGCCTTGCGGACCATGCCGCCGAATTCGCTCAGCGCGCCGATCTGATCGAGCGACGAGGCGAGCACGGTCTGGAACGGCTGACGGAAAATGCGCTCGGCGCCGCGATTCGCAGTGGTGAGCCTGAACTGCCGGTCGAACACGAACACGCCGGCGGTCAGATTCGCGAGGATGCTTTCCAGATACGCCTTCGAATGTTCGAGCGCGATGCGGTTGTTCTCGACCGCCGCGCGCGCTTCGGACAACTGCCGCGTCATCGCGTTGAACGACTGAGTGAGAAAGCCCAGTTCGTCGCGCGATTTGATTTCGCGCTTCGGCGTGTAGTCGCCTTCGGTAATTTCCTTGGTGCCTTGCGCGAGGAGGAACAGCGGCCGCGCCAGCTGATTGCCGAGCGCGAGCGCCAGCATCATCGCGATGAAGGTGGCGAGGAACAGCGCGAGCGTCAGCGTGCCGATGTACATCTTGCGCAAACCGGTACGCCCAAGCGCCTTCTCCTGATACTCGCGATAAGCGCGCTGCACCGCGTCTGCATTACGCGCGAGCGAGGGCGACACCGGCTGCGTGAGTTGCAGGAAGCGTTCGGTGGGTTGCAGCAGCGCCGCGTTCGAATCCGGAATGCGCTGCACGACCCGCAGGCGCAGCGCACCCTTGCCGCCGTGCGCGTGCGGATCGCCGTCCACTTCGCCTTCGATCGCCGCATAGCCGCGGCCACGCGCCTGATCGATCATCAGCGGCGTGGGCAAGTCGTTCGGCAAGAGCGTCGCGTAATTGCTGGACGCTTGCGCGACCACGTGCATTTCGGGTGTCGCGCCCGACATGCTGCGCGTCGGCTCGACGATGAGCGCGTCCTGCACGCCGAACTGATCGCGCAAACGCAACAGCGTGAGCGTGGTGCCGGCGGCATCCGCGCTGGCGATCTGCTCGGACATCAGGCGGCCCTTGGTCTGCAGATCGGACAGCGACGCGTCGAGCATGCCGCGCCCGAGATTCAGGCCGGACGTAAGCGCCGTTTCGACGTTCACGTCGAACCACGATTCGATACTGCGCGACACGAACTGATACGAGACCACGTAAATGATCCCGCCCGGCACCACGCCGACCAGCGCCATGAAGAACGCGAGTTTCGCCAATAGCCGCGTGCCGAACTTACCCTTGCGCAGCCGCGCGATGATGATGATGACGAGCGTCGCCACCACCAACAGGAAGATCATCGCGACTGCGACATTGGACGCGTACAGCCACTGGTAATAGCGGTCGAAGAATTCGGTATTGGCGCTGGCGGCGGCCAGCAGCACGAGCAGCAACACGGCCGTGACCGCGACCGTCGACACCAGCACGCGCACGACGATGCTGGTGACACTGGTGGTTGAGCGCACTTTATTTAGCACGTTCGGTCGCCGTGAAGGTAAAGCGCTTCCATTCGGAGGCGAGATTCCAGTCGCGGTTGTTCACCGCGTCGATCTGGAACGGCTTGGGCATCAGCGCGATGTCGAGCTGCATGCGCACCGACGCGTTGTAGGTCTCGCCGACCCGCACCTGGTTGCGGTCGATCACATGCCATGACGTGACGTGCTTGATCACCGCGAGCGCATCTTTGAGGGTAGTGAAACCAAGCTGCAAACCGCCCGACGACACACTCGACACGCGGTATTCACGTGTCAGCGGCTGAAACGACAGGCGGATGCTCTGCGACACGCTCACCGGCTGCTCGTCGAACCAGTACCAGCGCGGCCGGCTCAACTCGAAGTCGGTCGTGAAATAAAGCGGAATACCTTTGTTGACCGCATCTTCGAGGTTGCTGTTGAGTTCGAAATCGAAACGCGCGTCGAGACTCCAGCCGTTGTTGTCGGCCTGCAGCGACGCCCGCTGCACCGCGATCGAGTCAGCATGCGCCGCGCCCGGCGCCGCCAGCCATACGGCCAGCGCAATCCAGAGCACGGCAGCGAGCCGAAGCGGGAAAAAGCGTTTGATGGTCACCGTTTCTGAAAGCGCGCGTAGAAAAATCCGTCGTGGTCTGAGTTCGCACCGGCGCTGTCTTCAGCGGGTTGTCCGGCATGGGAACCGGCCGATGTATCGGCGGGCGCGCGAGCGACCGAAGGTAAAAGTTGCCCCGGCGCGTCCAATCGTACCGCATCCTGATACTTGTTTCCAAACCAGTGCGCCTGCAACTCGCCTTCTTCGGGAAAGATCGAACACGTAACGTAAAGCAACTCGCCGCCTGGTTTCAGGAGCGGCCAAAGCGCGTCGAGGATGCGACGTTGCTCGGCGACCAGCGCGGGAATGTCCGACGCGCGGCGCAGCCAGCGAATATCGGGATGACGGCGCACGATGCCCGACGCCGAACACGGGACGTCGGCGAGGATGCGGTCGAACGGCTGGTCGATGTCGTCGTGCCATTTCGCCGGCGCGCCCGCGTCGCCGATCCGGACTTCCGCCGCGAGCTGAAGCCGCTGCAGGTTTTCGCCGATGCGCCGCGCGCGCGACGCATCGCTTTCGAGCGCGACGAGCTGCAGATTGGCGAGTTCGAGCAGATGCCCGGTCTTGCCGCCGGGCGCCGCGCACGCGTCGAGCACGCGCATGCCGTCACGCACGCCGAGCAGTTGCGCGGCGAGTTGCGCGCCGGCGTCCTGCACCGAGACGACGCCGTCGTTGAAGCCGGGAATGCGGTCCACTGGCATCGGCGTGTCGAGCCTGACGGCGTAGTCGCCTGCTTTGCCCGCCGGAATGTGATGGTTTTGCAGCACTTGCAGGTAGGCGTCGACCGTCGAGCGGCGGGCGTTCACGCGTAACGTGAGCGGACCTTGCGTGTTGCCGGACGCTAGCACCGCTTGCCACGCGTCGGGCCATGCCCGTTTCACCGCGTCGATCCACCATGCCGGATAGTTCCAGCGCGCGACTTCGTCGGCTTGCGCGGCGTTCAGCAGCGTCTCGCGCTCCCGCAGGAAATTGCGCAGCACCGCATTGACGAGCCCCTTGGCGAACGCGAATTCGCGACGCGCGCCGATCGCGCTCACCGCCTGATCGACCACCGTGAACGGCGTGTACGCGGCGCTCGCTTCCTCGTCGACCAGCAGCGCGAGCGAGCAGGCGAGCACATGACCGACGTGCGGCGGCGGCGCCTTCTTCACCAGCTTCGAGATCAGCCATTCGGCGACGGCCAGACGCCGCATCGTGCGATACGCGATGTCTTGCACCGCGCCGCGCGCGGCGGCGGCGCTCCCTTCAGGCGCGGACACGAACACGGATTGCAGCGCGGCCGGCAAAGCCGCGCCGAGGCGCACGGCGCCGACAGCTTGCGCTGCGCAGTCGAGCGCAAAACCGAGCGATTCGGGCGCGAGATGCAGCGTCGACAAACGAGATTCGCGCGGACGCGCCATTGGGGAGGCAGAACGCGAAGAAGGCTTTGAAGTCATGAAAGAGGCAAAGGCAGGCCGCACGGTGCGCGCGACACAATCAGCGCACATTGTAGCGTGGCGCTGGGCGGGTGCCGCCGTGGGTGGCGGCGGGCAGGTGACGGCGCTGTGTGGGCGAATCGGCGGCCGGCACAACGCGGCCAGGACTGGCAACGGCGGATTGCCTGATGGCACAGGCCAGCGGCGTCGCCAGGTAAGAAGTCCGCAAGCCTCGTGGCCACCAGTCGAAGCTTTTTCTTGAAGTCAGCTGTCTTCGACAACGCTCGCACGCAATCCCGTTGCCGGAAATAAAAAGGCGGGCCCGCAGACCCGCCTTCATCACTCCACGCGCACCGCGCGGGCTTATTCGAAGCGCCCCGTGCGCGCCATTTCCATCAATCGCGCAATGCGTTCTTCAGTAGCCGGGTGCGTCGAGAACAGATTCGCGATGCCGCCGCCCGACAGCGGATTCATGATCATCATCTGCGCGGTAGCCGGATGCTGCTCGGCCACAGGAAACGGAATCCCGCTCGCGTAGCGATGGATCTTGTCGAGCGCCGAAGCGAGCGCTTGCGGATCGCCGGAAATCTGCGCGCCGCCACGATCGGCTTCGAATTCACGCGCACGCGAAATCGCCATCTGAATCAGCGCACCGGCGATCGGTGCCAACAACGCGACCGCAATGCTGGCGATCGGATTCGCCGGACGGCCGTTTTCGTCGCGGCCGCCAAAGAACATCGCGAAATTCGCCAACGCGGAAATGGCGCCGGCCATAGTGGCCGAAACGGTTGAGATCAGAATATCGCGGTGCTTCACGTGCGCCAGCTCGTGCGCCATTACCCCGCGCATTTCGCGCTCCGACAGCACACGAAGAATACCGGTTGTGGCAGCGACCGCCGCATGCTCCGGATTGCGCCCGGTGGCGAACGCGTTCGGCGCGTCTTCGTTGATCAGGTAGACGCGCGGCATCGGCAGATTCGCTCGCGTGGCGAGCTCCCGCACCATGCGGTAAAACTGCGGCGCGCTGTTTTCGTCGACTTCCTGCGCGTTGTACATGCGCAGCACCATCTTGTCCGAAAACCAGTACGAGAAGAAATTCATCCCAAGGGCGATCACGAGCGCGATCATCATGCCTCGCGACCCACCAATCATCCCGCCGATCACGATGAAAAGGGCCGTGATCGCGGCCATCAACATCGCGGTTTTGACCCAATTGAACATGTCTGCAACTCCTTGCCTTAAGCGCGGGCTTCATATCTGCGCCGCGCGGTCGCGGCGCCCGATTGTAAGCAAAACGTTAGATATGGGCAGGTGAGGATAATTCAATCATCTTGACGCAGTGGCGAGCTTGATACCCAGGCCGACGAACGCGCTGCCAACGCCGCGGTCCAGCCACTTCTTCACCGAAGGCTTGCCGGAAAAGCGCTGCGTCACACTGCCCGCGATCCACGCGACAAAGCTGTTCCAGAGCATGCTCATGGCCACGAACACCGCGCCGAGCGTGAGGAATGCGAGCGCTTTCTGATCGCTGCCGGTCGTCACGAATTGCGGGAAGAACGAGACGAAGAACAGCACGACCTTGGGATTCAGCACATTGGTCCAGAACCCTTGCAGGAACAGCTGCTTCAGCGACTTGGGCGCGCCCGCTGCGCGCGCTTCGCCCACCGCCGCAGCGGCTGCGGGTTTGGCGAAAATCAGGCGCGTGCCCAGATAGATCAGATAAATGGCGCCGGCGAATTTGATGACGGTAAACGCCGTGGCCGACGCCGCGAGCAGCGCGGTCAACCCAAACGCGCACGCAAGCGAATGCACACAGCAACCCGCCGAGATGCCGAGTGCGGACATCAAGCCCGCGCCACGGCCCTGAGCGACGCTGCGTCCGACGATATAAGCCGTATCCGGACCGGGCGTCACGTTCAGAAGAAAGACCGCGACGACAAAAAACTCGAAATGGGTAATGCCGAACATTGAGAACCTCGGAAACTGTGCCGTTGCATAGGCGATTCTAACGCGCGGCAGAGTCGCGGCGTGGTCTCGAACATCGGCCGAACGGCGGATGTTCGAGGCGTTCGCAGACTGTTATTTTGCTTCAGGAAGTTGGAAACGCTGGCCCGCGACGAGCGACGAACCGGCCAGGAATTCGCGCACCGGCAGGCGCTTGCCACCGGGTTTCTGCAGTTGCGTAAGACGCAACGCACCTTCGCCACAGGCAACGACCACGCCCTCGGGAGAGACTTCGGTAATCGTGCCGGGCGCGCTGCCGGCTTGAGCATCGGCGGTGACCGCAGCCCAGATCTTGATCGAACTGCCGTCTTCGAGCGTGCCAACTCCGCCGGGAAACGGGTCGAACGCCCGCACCTGGCGCGCGAGCAGCGCAGCCGGGCGGCGCCAGTCGAGCACGGCTTCCTGCTTGCCGATCTTTTCCGCGTACGTCACGCCGTCCGCCGGTTGCGGGGTGGAGGCCAGCTTGCCGTTACGCTCGAGTTCGATCAGTGCTTCGACGATTAGCCTCGCGCCGTCTTGCGCGAGACGGTCGTGCAACGAGGCCGTGGTGTCGTCGTCGGCAATGCGCGTGCGCGCTTCGGAGATCATCGCGCCAGTATCGAGGCCGACGTCCATCTGCATCAGCGTGATGCCGGTTTCCGCGTCACCCGCTTCGATCGCGCGATGGATCGGCGCCGCGCCGCGCCAGCGCGGCAGCAACGACGCGTGAATGTTGATGCAGCCAGACGGCGCAATATCGAGCACTTCCTGCGGCAGAATCAGCCCGTAGGCCGCGACCACCATCACGTCATGCGGCGTGGCGCAAAGCTGATCGATCGCGGCGGCGGCTTCCGCCGGATATTTGCCGGCGCGGCGCAGCGAAGGTGGCTGCGCGACCGCCAGCCCATGCTCCTGCGCATAGCGCTTGACCGGGCTTGCCTGCAATTTCATGCCGCGTCCAGCGGGCCGGTCCGGCTGAGTCAGCACGAGCGGCACCGGAAAACCGGCACGGTGAATCGCGGCCAGCGCGGCAGCGGCGAACTCCGGCGTGCCGGCAAAAATGACGCGCAACGAATGACTCATGAACGGGGACGGTAGACGAGGTGGACGCGCATTACATCGCGTGGGCGAGCTTCTTCATCTTGCTCTTGATGCGCGTCTGCTTCAGCGACGAGAGGTACTCGACGAACACGCGGCCCATCAGGTGGTCCATCTCGTGCTGAATGCACACAGCGAGCAATCCCTCGCAATCCATCTCGAAGGTTTCGCCCTTCCCGTTCAGCGCCCGCACGCGCACTTTCTCGGCGCGCTCCACGTTGTCGTAGATGCCCGGCACGGAGAGGCAGCCCTCTTCCGAGAGCTTCCTCTCATCGCTCGACCAGATGATTTCTGGATTGATGAAGGTGAGCAGCTGGTCGTGCGTGTCCGATACGTCGATCACGATCACCCGTTCGTGCACGTCCACCTGGGTGGCGGCGAGGCCCACACCGGGTGCCGCATACATGGTCTCGGCCATGTCCGCGACGAGACGGCGGATGCGGTCGTTGACCGTTTCAACCGGCTTCGCAATCTTGTGCAAGCGCTTGTCCGGGTAATTGAGGATGTTCAGTAAAGCCATGATTTTGAGTGTGATTTGCGGCGCCGCTGACCGTTGGAGGATTCACGTTGGCCTTTCGGCCAGGTTGTGAGCCCGCCGCATTGCGCAGAGGATAGATGGCGTCGAACCGGTTCGATTCAACGCGCCCCCTGCGCTAAACGACGAGCCCGCGCGGGTGGGCGCGGCGCTGCAGTTATTTCGGATGATGAAAATTTTAGCATGGTGCCCGCCTACCCGCTGGCCCTGAGGAGGAGCGACTCGCAATGCACACCTTGCCCGCAACCGATATCGAACTCGCCGCCTGGCTGCGGCTGTCGCTCGCGCCGGGGTTGAAACCGGCGGCGCTGCGCTTGATGCTGAGCGCTTTTGGACTTCCGGAGGCGATTTTCAGGCAATCGCCGGAAGCGCTAGCCGAAATCGCCGGCGAAGCCGCTGCGCGCGCTGTGCTGGCGCCGACGGGCCCCGAATTTGACAGCCGGCTCGACACCGTGATTGCGTGGCGCGAGCTGCCCGGCAATCAGGTCGTGACGCTCGATGACCCCGCGTACCCGCCCGCGCTGCTGACCATGCTCGACCCGCCGCCGCTGCTATATATAAAGGGCCGCCTCGATCTTTTGCATACGAGAGCAGTCGCGCTGGTGGGCAGCCGCAGCGCGACGCCGCAAGGCGTCGAGGACGCGGAACGTTTCGCGCGCGAACTGTCGGCGGCGGGCGTCACCATCGTGTCCGGGCTCGCGCTCGGCATCGACGGCGCTGCGCATCGGGGCGGGCTGGAAGGCTTCGGTGGCACGGTCGCCGTGATCGGCACCGGCGCGGACCTCGTCTATCCGGCGGCGCATCATGCTCTGGCGCGGCAGATTGCGGTGCAGGGCGCCATTGTCTCGGAATGGCCGCTCGGCACGCCCGCGCGCGCCGCCAATTTTCCGCAACGAAATCGCTTGATCGCTGGGCTGGTCAGTGGCGTGGTGATCGTCGAAGCGGCGATGCGCTCCGGCTCGCTGATCACCGCGCGGCTCGCCAACGAAATGGGACGCGATATTTTCGCGTTGCCCGGCTCGATTCACGCGCCGCTGTCGCGGGGGTGTCATCGGATCATCAAGCAGGGGGCAAAGCTGGTGGAGACGCCGGACGAGGTGTTGGAGGAACTGGGCTTTGCAAGGCGGTCGGCGGTCCGTGCGGCGCCGGAGTCGAAGCAAACCGTTGCGTGGGACGGCCTCGATTTGCGGAATGCACGGTCGGTCGAAACTTTGCCAATGGTCCAGCCGAACCTGGCAACTACGCACTCGTGCGGAACGGTCGCAACGGACTCGGGCGCAACTCTCACGCGATCAGCGGCTGCGGTTGGCTCAACTACGGTGCAAATAGCAACCGAGACTCGGCTGGAATCGCCAGAGGTTGTAGCCACGCGAGCAACGGCGGAAGCCACAGCGGCCTTCGCAGAAACAGAAGCGCCGCTGCCCGCGCCACCCGCCAAGCCAGTCAACTCAGAAGCGCAGCGACTCCTCGCAGCGCTCGGCCACTCGCCCACCACGCTTGAAATTCTCGCCACGCGCACCGAGATGGAGGACGCGGCCCTGCAAACCACGTTGCTGCAACTGGAACTTGCCGGCCAGATAAGCGTGCTGCCCGGCGGCCGCTTCATGCGGGCCACCCACAGCCGACCCCGCCTTGATCAGGGTTGACCACCATTCGGGATCGGCCATGCTACATTCGCGCCAAAGCACCTGACAAAGTACGCAAGGAACCCACCACATGCCCGCGCTGAATCTCGACACCGACCAAGACCGGATCGCCGAGCGCGTCAACGAACCCGAAACGCTGTTCGTTGCCTGCCTGTGCGCGGACTGGTGCGGGACCTGTCGTGAATATCGGGAAGCCTTCGACAAACTGGCCGACCGGCATCCGGAAATCTGTTTCGCATGGATTGATATCGAAACCCATGCAGACCGCTTCGACGATCTGGATGTCGAGAATTTCCCGACTATCCTGATCGAAGACTCGGTGACGACACGTTTTTTCGGCACCGTTTTGCCACAGGCGTCGATTGTGGAGCGGATGTTGTCGGACCTGACGGCCGTGCCTGGCATCACCGGCGCGCCCAAGCTGCGGCCCGCGCTGACGGTCGTCTGAACGCGATACCGTCGGCGCGCGAGCCCCGCGGCAAACACGTGTTGGGAGCGATGCACCGCGTGTTCTCCGCAACTTGCCCAATGGCAGAGCGCGCACTTATGATGGCGCGCTTTTATCGCACTTGACACGCCGCCTTCGCGCCGTGTGCTATAAAGCGGTCGTCAATGGGTCGCAAAGGTCGCAAACGAGGGTCGCGCGCTAATTTGGCGCACTCAAGGCCATCAACCCGGATTTACCTACCTCACATCGAGTCATGTCCAAAGCACTGATCATCGCCGAAAAGCCTTCCGTCGCGAACGACATCGCGCGCGCTTTGGGCGGCTTTACCAAGCATGACGAATACTACGAAAGCGACGACTACGTCCTTTCCTCGGCAGTCGGCCACCTGCTGGAAATCGCCGCGCCCGAAGACTATGAAGTCAAACGCGGCAAGTGGAGTTTCGCCAATCTGCCCGTCATCCCGCCGCATTTCGATCTGAATCCGATCGCCAAGAGCGAGTCGCGCCTGAAGGTGTTGACCAAGCTGCTCAAGCGTAAAGACATCGACCGCCTGATCAACGCATGCGACGCGGGGCGCGAGGGCGAGCTGATTTTCCGTCTGATCGCGCAGCACGCCAAAGCCAAACAGCCTGTGCAGCGTCTGTGGCTGCAGTCGATGACGGCGGGTGCGATCCGCGATGGCTTCGCCCGTCTGCGCAGCGACGAAGAAATGCAGCCGCTCGCCGATGCGGCGCGCTGCCGCTCGGAAGCGGACTGGCTGGTCGGCATCAACGGCACGCGGGCGATGACCGCGTTCAACAGCAAGGGCGGCGGCTTCTTCCTGACCACGGTCGGCCGGGTGCAAACGCCGACGCTGTCGATCGTCGTCGAGCGCGAGGAGAAGATTCGCCGCTTCGTGCCGCGCGATTACTGGGAAGTCAAAGCGGAATTCGTCTGCGCCGCCGGTTTTTACGAAGGACGCTGGTTCGACCCGAAGTTCAAGCGCGACGAGTTCGATCCGGAAAAGCGCGACTCGCGGCTGTGGGCGCTACCCGCGGCCGAAACGATCGTCGCCGCTTGTCGCGGCCAGATCGGCACGGTCACGGAAGAATCGAAGCCGTCCACGCAACTCTCGCCGGCGCTGTTCGATCTGACCAGCTTGCAGCGCGAGGCCAATGGCCGCTTCGGCTTTTCGGCGAAGAACACGTTGGGTCTTGCCCAGGCGCTGTATGAAAAGCACAAGGTGCTGACCTATCCCCGGACCGACGCTCGCGCGCTGCCGGAAGACTATATGGATACGGTCAAGCAGACGCTCGGCATGCTCAAGGAGAGCAACAACTATCTGCCGTTTGCCAAGCAGGTGCTCGACAAGGGCTGGGTGAAGCCGAACAAGCGTATCTTCGACAATTCGAAGATCAGCGACCACTTTGCAATCATCCCGACGCTGCAGGCGCCGAAGAATCTGTCCGAGCCGGAACAGAAGCTGTACGACCTCGTCGTGAAGCGTTTCCTGTCGGTGTTCTTCCCGGCCGCCGAATTCCGCGTGACGACACGGATCACGGAAGTGGTCCGCCATCACTTCAAGACCGAAGGCAAGGTGCTGGTCGAGCCGGGCTGGCTGCAGATCTACGGCCGCGAAATTAGCGGCGAAGACGCGAACCTCGTGCCGGTACAGAAGGACGAGAAGGTCAAGACCGACAAGATCGCCGCCCAGCAACTGGTGACCAAGCCGCCCGCACGCTACAACGAAGCGACCTTGCTGTCGGCGATGGAAGGCGCAGGCAAGCTCGTCGAAGACGACGAGTTGCGCGAAGCGATGGCGGCCAAGGGTCTCGGCACACCAGCCACGCGTGCCGCCATCATCGAAGGTCTGCTCGGTGAAAAGTATCTGATCCGCGAAGGCCGCGATCTGATTCCGACCGCCAAGGCGTTCCAGTTGATGACGCTGTTGCGCGGCCTCGGCGTGAAGGAGCTGACCGCGCCGGAATTGACCGGCGAGTGGGAATACAAGCTTTCGCAAATGGAACGCGGCAACCTGCCGCGCGACGCGTTCATGCAGGAAATCGCCCGCATGACGCAAACCATCGTCAAGCGCGCGAAGGAATACGATTCCGACACGATCCCGGGCGATTACGCGACGTTGCAGACGCCGTGCCCGAATTGCGGCGGTCAGGTGAAGGAAAACTACCGGCGTTTCGCCTGCTCGAAATGCGAGTTCTCGATTTCGAAGATTCCGGGCGGACGCCAGTTCGAAATTCCGGAAGTCGAAGAACTGCTGCAGAACAAGACGATCGGGCCGCTGTCGGGTTTCCGCAGCAAGATGGGCCGGCCGTTCTCGGCAATCCTGAAGCTTTCGTTCGACGACGAGATCAAGAACTACAAGCTCGAGTTCGACTTCGGCCAGGATGCGGGCGGTGAAGACGGCGAACCGCCTGACTTCTCGGATCAGCAATCGGTGGGCGCGTGTCCGAAGTGCAAGGGCCGCGTGTTCGAACACGGCATGAGCTACGTCTGCGAGAACTCGGTCGCCAATCCGAAGACGTGCGACTTCCGTTCCGGCAAGGTGATCCTGCAGCAGGAGATTGCTCGCGAGCAGATGGCCAAGCTGCTGGAAGATGGCCGCACGGATCTGCTGACCAACTTCAAGTCGTCGCGCACGGGCCGCAACTTCAAGGCATTCCTCGTCAAGCAGAACGACGGCAAGATCGGCTTCGAATTCGAGAAGAAGGAGCCGTCCGCCAAGACTGCCGCAAAGACCGCGGCGGCCAAGTCGGCTGCACAGGCTGCAGCAGAGCCGGAAGACGGAGAAACGACGGTGGCGGTGAAGGCCACGCCGGCAGCCAAAAAGGCGGCAGCCAAGAAGGCGCCAGCGACCAAGACCGCGGCAGCCAAGAAAGCCCCCGCGAAGAAAGCGGTGGCGCGCAAAACCGGCTCGTAATTCGAGGGGTCGGGCTGGAAGGCGATTCGTTTCCGGCCCGCTTCATTTGCACTTGCCGAGAAAAAAGGCGCATCACGTGAAGTGATTGCGCCTTTTTCATATCGGCCGGCGGGAACACCCACGACGGCATTGCCGCGCCGCTCAACCCAGCATTTATAGCGGCGACAAAGCCGTCGGCCGGGCACGATTCGTCGTCTTTGCCAGAGTCTTCGGCACCGGAGACAACTCGCTATCCAGCAGCCGCGACAGTGGCTCGGCGCCGTCGAACGCTTCCGGCGGCATGACGGCGCCGGCGGAATCGAACGCCGCCGATGCGGCGGGCCGTTCGAGGCCGTCCTTGATCCATTGCTCGCCAAGCAGGCTATTCGGCGTCTGGCTGAAATGTTCGACCAGATGATCGATGAACGTGCGCACCTTCGCCGGCAAGTGACGGCGGCTCGGATACGCAATGTTGATCTCGACCTGCGGCAAGCGGTAATCGCCGAGCAGGCGCACGAGCCTGCCGCGCGTCATGTCACGGCCGATCAGGTAGCTCGGCAGAATCGCGATGCCCATGCCGAGCAATGCGAATTGCCGCAACATTTCCGTGTTGTTCGCGACGATCACGTTCGACGGACGCACGCGCACTTCGCCTTCCGGGCCCGTGAACACACGCTCGTCACCCCAGTACTCGGACGGCAGGCTCAGACACGGATGCTCCAGCAGGTCCTCGGGACGCGCCGGCATACCGTGCGTCTCCAGATAAGCCGGCGTCGCGCACACGGTCATGCAACCGGTGGTAAGACGCCGCGTGACGATGCTTGCGCTGCGCATTTGCCGCGCAATCACGACGCCCACGTCGAAACCTTCTTCGACGAGATCGACCTGGCGGTCCACCAGCGTGACATCCGGGATCACTTTCGGATAGCGCTCCGCGTACGTTTGAAGCACGGGGGCGAGGTTATGCAAGCCGAACACGACGGGCGCGACGATTCGCAACGTGCCGACGGGTTCGTGATTGCGTGCGACCACCATCTGTTCGACGTCTTCCAGTTCGTCGAGAATCTGGCGCGCGCGCTCGAGATAGACCTGGCCGGATTCGGTCAGGGACAAGCTGCGGGTTGTGCGATTGAGCAGCCGCGTACCAAGACGGCCTTCGAGGTCCGCAACGTGACGGGTGGCGACCGCATTGGAAATATCCATCGCGCTCGCAGCACGGGCAAAACTGCCGAGATCCGCCACTTTGACGAAAACTCGCATCGACTGCAAATGATCCATAGGACAACTCCTGCCGTTTTACTGCTTCCTGACAATTAGTGAAAACCAGTGAAGCGAACTTGGAATTCTCCTACGACTCGCAAAATCGTGCAGAAGTTGCCCGCGAAACTCGAAATATTGCCAATTTCCGTGCAACTCTATTGCCCAATGCGGAGCAGGATCGCCGATTGTTCCGAAAATAGAAACAATCTGCCGCAGTGCACCTTGAACTGTGTTTTTTGTTCGAACAGATGTAAAGGTCGCTCCGGCATTGCGGAACTAGCAAAAATCGCTGAATCGGGATAGATCACAAAAAAGCCGCCCGGAGGCGGCTTTCTGCAAAGTGAATGATCACATGCTAAGCGGCGAGCTTTCCTTCGAGCGTGCGTTTGGCCTGCGTCAAAGCCGGCGGCAGACCTTGTTGCAATGTGTCAAAAAGCTCGGCATGCAGGGCGAGTTCATCGCGCCAGGCCGCGTCGTCGACAGAGATCACCTGCTGGAATTGCTCGCGGCTGAAATCCAGGCCGCTCCAGTCGATGTCCTCGTAGTGCGGCGACACGCCGAACGCATGTTCTTCGCCTTGAGCCGTGCCATCAATCCGGCCGACCATCCAGCTCAACACGCGCATGTTCTCGCCGAAGCCCGGCCAGACGAACTTGCCGTCCTCGCCCTTACGGAACCAGTTGACGCAGAAGATTTTCGGCAGCTTCGCGTTCAGTTTTTGCAGACGCTCGCCCGTTTTCAGCCAGTGGCCGAAGTAGTCGCTCATGTTGTAGCCGCAGAACGGCAGCATCGCGAACGGATCGCGGCGCACCACGCCCTGCTGGCCGGCCGCGGCGGCGGTAGTCTCGGAGCCCATGGTCGCCGCCATGTAGACGCCCTCGACCCAGTTGCGCGCTTCCGTGACGAGCGGCACGGTGGTGGAACGGCGGCCGCCGAAGATGAACGCGTCGATCGCCACGCCCACCGGATTTTCCCAGTCGGCATCGATCGACGGACATTGCGAAGCCGGCGCCGTGAAGCGCGCGTTCGGGTGCGCGGCCTTGCGCCCGCTCTCCTTCGAGGCGGCCGGCGTCCAGTCCTTCCCTTGCCAGTCGATCAGGTGCGCGGGCGGTTCGTCGGTCATGCCTTCCCACCAGACGTCACCGTCGTCCGTCAGCGCGACGTTCGTGAAGATCACGTTTTCCTTCAGCGTCGCCATCGCGTTGAAATTGGTTTTCTCGCTCGTGCCCGGCGCGACGCCGAAATAACCGGCTTCGGGATTGATCGCGTACAGGCGACCGTCCTGGCCCGGTTTGATCCAGGCAATATCGTCGCCGATAGTGGAGATTTTCCAGCCGTTCAGGCCTTCCGGCGGAATCAGCATCGCGAAGTTGGTCTTGCCGCACGCCGAAGGGAAAGCCGCCGCGACGTGATGCTTACGCCCTTCCGGCGACGTCACGCCGAGAATCAGCATATGTTCGGCGAGCCAGCCCTCGGCGCGGCCCATGGTCGACGCGATACGCAACGCGAAGCACTTCTTGCCGAGCAGCGCATTACCACCGTAGCCCGAACCGTAGCTCCAGATTTCGCGCGATTCGGGAAAATGGACGATATATTTGGTTTTGTTGCACGGCCACGGCACGTCCTGCTCGCCTGCCGCGAGCGGCGCGCCCACCGAATGGACGCACGGCACAAACTCGCCGTCGTCGCCCAGCACGTCGTACACCTCGCGGCCCATGCGCGTCATGATGCGCATGTTGGTCGCCACGTAGGGGCTGTCGCTCAGCTCGACGCCGATATGCGCGATCGGCGAGCCGAGCGGGCCCATCGAAAACGGGACGACATACATCGTGCGGCCGCGCATCGCGCCGTCGAACAGACCGTCGAGCGTGGAGCGCATTTCAGCCGGGGCAACCCAGTTGTTGGTAGGGCCGGCGTCTTCCGCGCGCTGCGAGCAGATGAAGGTGCGGTCTTCGACGCGCGCCACATCGGACGGATCGGACCATGCCAGGTAAGAGTTGGGACGTTTTGCCGGATTGAGTTTCTTGAGGGTGCCCGCTTCGACCATCTGCGCGCAAAGGCGGTCGTATTCCTCCTGCGAGCCGTCGCACCAGACGACCTTGTCCGGCTTGGTCATCGCGGCGACCCGACGAACCCAGTCGATCAGTTTTCGGTGCTTGACCCACGCGGGCGGCTCAATGGTGGCCTGTCCTTCGAATGAGGGATGATTCATCGACTTGTCTCCGTTTGAAAGCAATGGAAAAACGGCACAAGCCCGGCGACGCTGCATGCGAGAGGCGTTCAATTCATCGCGCCGAGGTTCATTACCCCGTCGCGCAATTGCGCAGGTCAACCTGGGCCATACAGCTTGCCGGGTGGAGGCGCCCTGCTGACGGGGCTTCTGCAACCGTCTGTAAAGCGGCTTGCCTCAACACGCAACAAACTGTTAAAAACGATGTCAATTTGCCATTACGTGGTGCTGCCGTACTTCGCGGCAGCTTCTACGGTAAGGCATCCAACCAGACCGGCATGTGACCTAAGGCACATGATGGGACAGTCAGCATAACACTCCGTTGCGCACCGCTATGGTGCCTCGCAAGACACATACCATGAAGATTGCCATCCTCGACGATTACCAGGACGCCGTTCGTAAGCTCGACTGCTTTCAATTGCTGGCCGACCAGGAAGTCAAAGTTTTCAACAATACGGTCCGCGGTCTGGGCCAACTGGCAAGCCGTCTTTCCGAAGTCGATGCGCTCGTCCTGATTCGCGAACGTACACGTATTAATTCACAACTGCTCGACAAATTGCCGCGTTTGCGCATGATCAGCCAGACCGGCAAGGTGTCCAGCCACATCGACCTGCCTGCCTGTACCGAGCGCGGAATCGCCGTGCTGGAAGGCAGTGGCTCGCCGTTCGCGCCGGCCGAGTTGACCTGGGCTCTCATCATGGCGGCGCAGCGCCGCATTCCGCAATACGTAGCTAACCTTAAGCAAGGCGCCTGGCAGCAGTCCGGGCTGAAGACTTCAGCGCTGCCGCCAAATTTCGGCTTGGGCCAGGTGTTGCGCGGTCAAACGCTGGGAATTTGGGGTTACGGCAAGATCGGGCGCCTGGTCGCCGGGTATGGCAAGGCGTTCGGCATGAACGTGCTGGTCTGGGGCCGCGAGCATTCACGCGAAGCCGCTCGCGCTGACGGCTACGGCGTAGCCGAGAGCCGCGAAGCGCTGTTCGAACAGAGTGACGTGCTGTCGCTGCACCTGCGCCTGCACGACGACACGCGTGGCATCGTCAAGCAGGAAGACCTGATGCGCATGAAGCCGACCGCGTTGCTCGTCAACACGAGCCGGGCCGAACTGCTCGACGATAGCGCGCTGGTGAACGCGCTATCGCACAACCGTCCGGGGATGGTGGCGATCGACGTCTACGAAAGCGAGCCGATCCTGCAGGGCTATAGCCTGCTGCGGATGGAAAACGTGATCTGCACGCCGCACATCGGCTATGTGGAGCGCGAGAGCTATGAGCAGTATTTCACCGCGGCGTTCAAGAACATTCTGGCCTTCGACGCCGGCGACACGGCCAGCGTGGCAAATCCGGAAGCGTTGCAGGGTGGGCGTCGGCGGTAACTTTGGGTGATGGCTTGCTGGGCGCGATTGAATTGCGCAAGCCATCCGATGCGCCGACTTCCGTGCCTTGTTTAGTTGCGGTCCGGGTTGCTGTTGATCTTGCGCGCGGCTCGCGAGCCGCGCATTGTTGCCGCAAGCCCGCGCCGCGACTCACTTCAGCGCGCTTCGTGCGCGCCAGCTTCCAGCAAATCAGGTATGCGCTCGAGGAAGCTCTCGCCGTCGGCGCGGCCGAGGTTATACGCATGCACCATCTGCGAAGGACTTGTGTAATCCCAGCTCGAAATCGGCACCTTGCGCGACGGCTGCACATAGAGCCGTTGCTGCACGCCGTGCGGCACGACGAACATCTGCGGCCGCGGGTAGAGGCGCGTGACCATCACCAGCACGTTGCCGGGCGCATCGGCGTCGAGCGCGCCGACCGGCACGTTGTCGACCATGCCGCCGTCGAGCACGGGCCGACCGTTGCGCCGCAGAACCGGCGTGAACGGCGGCGTACTCGACGATTGCAGGATCAGATCGGCAAGATCCTCGACGCTCGCGCAATCCTGCGCGCGCACGAATTCCGGATGGAAACCGAGCGTTTGCCCGAGCGTCGGATGCAATGTCTTGCGCACGTATTTTTCGATGTTGTACGCGATCAGGCCCGCGGCGACTGCGCTGCGCGCGCCGAGCCAGCGCGGCAGATGCGACACGCCGATGCGGATTTCCGGCGCGTCGGCCAGCGTCGAAAACTTCTCGCCGTAGATGTCGAGTAGCGCCTGCCGATAGATCCGGTAGTGCGGAAACACCGACTCGCCGCGCAGCAGGTTGCCCCAGTAGGCGTTGCGGGTGTTGTGGCGTAGCGCGTCCTGGTAATAGCGCATCACCCAGTCGGAATCGCGCGTGTAGAGCATGCACGCGGTGGCGGCGCCGGCCGAAATGCCGGTGATCACACGCGGACGGATATGCAGCTCCGGCTGCACCACGTCCCAGAAACCCGCCTGCCACCAGCAGCGATTGCCGCCGCCGGCGAATACGACCTGATCGAACATCTTGGGTACTTCCTCCGAGGCCGCTGCCGCCCGCTTCAGTCGAGCAACGCGTATGTGGTGGTGGCGTGGACGGCCATGTTGCCGGTTTCGTCGAACAATTCGACTTCGCCGAACACCAGGTTGCGGCCCATGCGCAGCACGCGCGCGGTGATCAGCACGTCGCCCTTGCGCACTGCGCGCATGAAGTTGATGTTCAGCGACACCGTGCTCATCGGCTTGAAGCCGCCGAGCGCGGCCGAAATGGCGACGATCATCGCGGTGTCGGCGGCCGCCATGAACACCTGACCGCAGATCACGCCGCCCGAATGGCGCAGGCCTCCGGAAAACGGTAGCCGCAGCGTCGCGCTTTCTTCGTCGACCTTGACCGGTGTCAGCGTGAGAGCCCGGACCCATGGCGCGAGAATGCGGTCGAGTAACTCGATAATCTCATTGTCATCCATGGCAGTTCCCGGTCGAAAGCTGCGCGACGCTTCGCGCGGCGAGGTGTCCGCGACATGATACCGGCACGCTGCGCGATGCGGCTTTTTCGCGGTTGCGCGTCTGTGGAGGGGTGGCTCGGGGCCTTCCGAGCGAATATTTTTAAGAAATCTGCTAAAGGGACTTGGCAAGCCCGGCAAGTTACTGCATAATTTCGCTTCTGTTGGGGGCGTTAGCTCAGTTGGTAGAGCAGCGGACTCTTAATCCGTAGGTCGAGTGTTCGAGTCACTCACGCCCCACCAAAGCATTCCGAAGCCCGGTTAGCGAAAGCTGACCGGGCTTTTTGTTTTGGCCGGGGAATTTCCGGTCGATCCATCCTTGTGAGCCCACTTCTGACGGGTGAAGAGATCAAGGCGAAGCGCACGCGCACTGTGAGCGGCATTCGCAATAACCCCACCGTCGCCGTCTGCCGCAAAGGCAAAGGCAAAGGCAAAGGCAAAGACGGCTCAAGTGTCAGCCGCCTGCCACCCGTCATTTCCCTTCGTCCGCAGACTCGCAGGCTAAAGGTAGTAGGCGACGACCGGTCTTGCCTTCGAATCGCCCTATGCGTCAACGTGAGAACGACTGTTCCTGCTCAAACCCTTTGCAGACTGAATTCCGTTAGTGCGTTCGCCAGAATGTTCACGGCCTGCTCTGTAACAGCGTTGTAAAGAGACGCCCGCAGACCGCCAATTGAACGGTGCCCTTCGAGTCCAACGATGCCCCGCTCACGAGCCGCCACGACAAACTCATCGTCGAGCCGCGAATCGCCGAATGTAAAAGCCACGTTCATCTGCGAACGCCAGCGACGGTCCGCGTGAATGGTCACGCCCCCCTCCAATGCGTCCAGCGTGTCGTACAGCCGCCGCGCCTTTCTTTCATTGATGCTTTGCATCGAGTGCAGACCGCCAACATCGAAGCGCAGCCAGCGCGTAATCAACGTCAGCACATAGATCGCGAACACAGGCGGCGTGTTGTAGTTGGAACCATGCGTCACATGGGTGCGAAAATCGAGGATTGCCGGCAATCCGTCGGGGATACGCTCAAGAAGCGAACGCTTGACTACCGCCACCGTCACCCCAGCGGGACCGAGATTCTTCTGGGCATGCGCATAGATCATCGAGTATGCGTCTGGCCGGATCGGCTTCGACAGAAAATCGGACGACATGTCCGCAATCAGCGGCACCTGTGTAGCCTCTTCGCAAACCGGAAATTGCAGACCTTCCACGGTCTCGTTCGACACGTAGTGCAAATAGGCAGCGGAGCTGGAAATGTCCAGTTCGTTGAGAGCGGGCAATTGACGGTAGCTAGTCGCGTGGCCGTCCCACGCAACTTTTCTGCTGGTCACCTTGGCCGCCTCCGATGTCGCCCGGCCGCTCCAGTAGCCCGACGTCACGTATTCAGGCGGCGCGAACCCTTCCCCGGCAAAATTCATCGGGACCATCGCGAACTGCAGACTACTGCCTCCCTGCTGGAAGGTAATGGCGTAGTCGTCGGAAATGCCAAGCAGAGCACGCAAATTTAATTCGGCTTCGTCCAGTATTGAACGGAACCAGTCTGAACGATGGCTCATGCCGAGTACGGAGATGCCGGTTTCCGGCAAAGCGTCGATCGCGACGCGCGTCTGCTCCAACACCGTTTCGGGGAGCGCTCCGGGACCACCGGAGAAATTCAGTGCATTGGACTTCACTATGCCTCCAAGGCCAGCCGTTGGATTGATCATGCGTGCGCAGCCGCGCGGCGCAGCATTTCATGAAAGGCGTCAGCGACCCGCCGAATTTGTGGAATCTTGTAAGGAAAGAGGTTCGGGTCGTCCATGTCGTGCACGACCATGCCCGTCGCGATCTCGAATATGAGCAGGCGGCCATCGCTCGTTTCGGCGCAATCGAATCCCACGTAGTCGAGACCCGTCAACTCGGCGACGTTGTGAAGCGCCTCGCGGTGACGCACCGCAAATTCGGTGTCAAAGTGCGCCATCAGGCGCGCTTCTTCCTCTCTCCGATCGGGATGGGCCAACATCTCCGCATAAGGGTAGTGAACCATCCATTCTTTTGAGATGCCCATATGGCACACGAAGGGCTTGCCCTCGATCATCACGATCCGGTATTTGCGAAACAGGCCGTCGGCGCTGCTGTAGTCGATGAAGGGTGCCATGTAGTATTCCGTCGCAGCCGACTCAGCCAGGTAACGGCCGAGCTCCTGTTTATCGGACACCTTTGCCAGCCCTTGTCCGGCGTGCGACCCTATCGGCCGGATGATGAACGGATAGTTTCCGTCCAGCACATCGGATAAATTGAACGCACCCGAGGCCGCTTCGCTGACCTGCTCGCGGGACAACCGCACCGTGTGGGCCATATAGATACCAGGGGCAGTGCCCAGCAGAGCGTAGGCGGCGTCGCGCATTGTCTTCGCAACGTGTTCGGCCCGGTTTAGCACGCGGCAGGCCGTCCCGCCGGTCAGTGACGTAATTTGGGCAAGAACACCAGCGGTTTCATCCGACGCACATGCCGCCACGAAAATAACGTCGTGCTCGGGCAAGCCTGCGTCCTCCAGAGGCCGCGCATCGGCATAGAGGACTTCTATCTGCAGGTCGGCGTTTTCAAGCAGGCATTCAAAAGGCGTGTTCGCCATCAGATCGCCCGGAGCCTTGAGTACCAGCACCTTCAAGAGAGACTGGGTCGTCTGGGCACTCTTCAATCGATAATGCCTGGTCATTTGAAACGCTTGCTGCTGAACCGCGAGAGCGGCCTCCTTCTGATACTTCATTTGGAGTACAAGCGACAAATCGAGCAGAGCGTAGGGGTCGTCATGGTGCTTGACGTGCTCGAGCAGCAGTTCGCCCAGCTGCGTCAGATCGTTCCCAGCGGTCGCTTCACGGAGCAGCGTCGCGAGTCCCAGTGGCTGATGTATCCATGGATGGCCGGCATCACCCGTTAATTGAGTTCGAACAGTATTCATGAATGGCGCGTGTCAGTGGAGTGAAGCCCCGGGCGCGAAAGAATGCGCTTGCCGGTGTGAGTTTTTAGTGAGGTCCATCCACGTCAGTCGCGGTGACTGTGAGCCGGGAAGCGAGCACCCGCCGGCGTTTCGCCGATGTAACCGACCTCTTCGTCGAACCATCCTTGTGGCATCGGCTCGGCCGTGGTTGCTTCACGCCTCGCGGGAATTGCAGCGGCGCTCAACTTGTTGAGTACGAGGGACAACCTGGCCGAGCTGGCGCGTCGATTCGCAACTGACATGTATCTCTTCCTTCGATAAAAACAGCAGGCTTTTGTAAGCCGCAACGTGTCCGGCAAGCTGCATTGTTCCTACGGTTTAACCCATGATACGAGCCTGAAGCTGAGCCAAAACGAGGGAACAGAGGGGCGATTGGTCCTCTATTCAGAGGTCTTTGAGTTGACGGCTGGTCGGAGGCAACTATTTTCCATCCTCGAACTCCAGCATTGCTGGCGATCCGCTGTGTGAAATCGCACAGGTCTGAGTATTGGTCGGGCAATACTGAAGAGGCTGGGTGGATCTTCGGCTTTCGGAAGCTAGCGCCTTGCATCTTCTGGCTCAATCAATTACCCGAAAATTTGCCCTGGTTCTCTGAATCCGTAGGCCGAGTATTCGAGTCACCCGCGCCCCATCAAAGATTCAAAGCAAAAAGCCCGGTCGCAAGGACCGGGCTTTTTGCTTTTCCGCGGTCGCCAGCCAGACAACCAGCCCAAAGCAATTTCCTTCAATACACCCCACCGCCTCGCCCGCTACCGTTGACCGTCGCAATTCCTGCGCACTTACGTCACGTACCGAGGCATCCGATGACCGTCTTACTTTCCATGGCCGCCTTTGCGCTCGCCAGTTCCATTTCTCCCGGCCCGGTGAACGTGGTGGCGCTCAGCGCCGGCGCCCAGCATGGGTTCATCGCAAGCATGCGTCACGTGAGCGGCGCGACGGTCGGTTTCACCGTGCTGCTCCTGCTGATCGGCCTCGGTCTGCACGAGCTGCTCGCCCGCTTTCCTAATCTGATCGACATCGTCAAATGGGCCGGCATCGGCTTCCTGCTCTACATGGCCTACAAGCTCGCCGTCGACGACGGTCAAGTCGGCGCCGGCAAACCGGCCCGCGTGCCATCCTTCGCCCATGGCGCAGCGCTGCAATGGCTCAATCCGAAAGCGTGGCTGGCGTCGCTGGCCGGCATGGGTGCGTACGCGGCCGACGGCGACGGCCAGCTCGTCTGGCAATTCACCGCTCTGTACTTCGTGATCTGCTACGTGTCGATTGCGAGTTGGGCGTGCGCGGGCACGTTCCTGCGCAAGTATCTGCAGGAGCCGAAGCGGGTGAGGCGATTCAACCGCGTCATGGCGGCCCTGCTCGCCGCCAGCGCGCTGTATCTGCTGATGGAATGATGATTGACCTGACACGCTGGACCGGCCGCGCCGATCAGCGCAGCCGCCGCATCAACTGCGATACTGCCCCGGCGTCGCCGCGACCAGCCGTTTGAAGGTCCGCTGTAAGTGCGCCTGGTCGGCGAAACCGGCATCGAGCGCGACGTCCGCGATCAGGCGTCCGCGCCTGAGTTGCGCGCGGCTGTATTGAATGCGTCGATTGATCAGGTACGCGTGCGGGGTCATCCCGTAGCGTTGTTTGAACGCGCGAATCAGATGCGACGCGGACAGCTCGGCCGCCTTGCAAACGTCGTCGAGTTTCAGAGCGCGCGTGCAGTTTTCCGCGATGAATTCCGCCGCCCGCGTGAGTTGACGGCTCGCATCATGATCCGGCAAGGACGCTGGATTCAGCTTGCGTTGCACTTCGGAGAAGAAAGTGACGGCCGCGCTTTCCTTGCGCAGCGTCTCGGTGTCGCTGTCGACCAGAACCGCGCACAGTCGGTTCAAGCCATCGAACAATGCCGGGTCCGGCGTCATGGTTTGCGAGAACGCGCGAAACGCGAGGTTCCCGCTGAAGCCCAGTTCGTGTTGCAGTGCCGTGAGCCATTCGACGTCGACATGCAGCATCCGATACGACCAGCGTTCGTCGGCGACCGGATTGCACGCATGCACGTCGTCCGGGTTCATCATCACGACCACGCCCGCCCCGATCCATTCACTCGCGTGGCGATTCAGGTACACGCTGCGGCCACCCGTCACAGCGCCGATCGAAAACGTTTCGTGCGAGTGTTTGGCGTAACAGACTTGGCGTCCGTCTTCGATGGAACGCGCTTCGATGAACGGCAACGCATCGCTGCGCCAGAACTTCGGCGCCGAAGCATGCTTGGCGTCATGAATTGCCGCCGCCGCTATCCCGCTCATTACCGCCCCCTCCGATGCTCACATAGACTTCGCTGGAAACGAAGCCTATGTATGCTAGCCGCCAAACACACGGTCAACAAGCAGAGTCACACGGGACGTCGACAGCACGGCGCACCCACCCGCGCCGCGCGATAAGTTACTTTGCGCTCACATCGATATTGCCGAGATATTTCGCGGCCAACGTCTTCACCGTCCCGTCGGCCTGCACCTTCGCGATCGCCGCATTCAACTGGTCGCGCAGCGCGGTGTCGCCCTTGCGAATCCCATACGCGATGCCGCTGCCGAGAATCTTGTCGTCACGCACCGGCTGGCCGACGAACGTGTAGTCCTTGCCGTTAGGCTTCGACAGAAAACCCGTTTGCCCTGCCGGCGCCAGCACGAGCGTCGCGTCGAGACGGCCCGCCATCATATCCGTGTACACCTGGTTCTGATCCTGGTACGGCACGACGGTTACGCCCGCCGGTTCCCAATGCGTTTTCGCGAAGGTCTCCTGAATCGACGCCTGCAACACGCCGACGCGCTTGCCCTTCAACGACTCCGGCGTCGGCATCAAACCGCTGTCGCGCCGGGCGATCAATTGCGTCGGCACGCGATACACGACCGTGGTGAAATCAATCGCCTGACGGCGTTGTTCGGTCGCGTTCATCGCCGAGTTGATCGCGTCGAACTTGCGGCCCTGCAACGCGGGAATCAGTCCGTCGAACGAGGTCTCGACCCATTTGCAGGTCATATGCGCGGCCGCGCAAACGGCATTGCCCACGTCGATATCGAGCCCCTGCAGTTCGCCATTCGGGCCTTTCGATTCGAACGGCGGATACTGCGCTTCGACTCCGAAACGCAGCGTCGAGGTGTCGGCGGCGTTCGCGGCAGACGACGCCGCGAGCGACGCGAATGCGCAGGCCAGCGCCAAGAGAGGCTTGAGCAACTTCATAACAGATCCCTTTCCCTTCGATTTCGTCGTAACACCCGCGCTGCAATACGCTGATGCGCACACGCGCGACGATCATACTGCGTTCAAAAATTGCGACCCCGGTGGACCGCCGTTCGCGCGCGCGATCAGATCTCGCAGAGGCGCCGCGCGCCTTCAATCAACGTGGCGTCGTCCTTCGAGAAACTCAGACGGATCAAGCCGGAATCCGTGCCATCTGTGTAAAACGCCGACAACGGAATCGTCGCGACGCGCGCATCGCGGATCAGGCGCAGCACGAAATCACTGTCGCTTTCATCGGAGAAACCGCGAAAGCGCGCGAGCATGAAGAAGCTGCCTTCGCTCGGCAACAATTCGAAGCGCGACTCGCGCAATGCGTGCGCGAGCAGATCGCGCTTCTTCTGATAGAACTCGGACAAGCCGAGATAGCTGTCGCGATTGGCCAGCGCATCGACGAACGCGTACTGCATCGGCGTATCGGCGGAAAACACCATGAACTGATGGACCTTACGGATCTCGTCCATCAGCGCGGCGGGTGCGAGGCAATAGCCGACGCGCCAGCCGGTTACGTGATACGACTTGCCGAACGACGACACGATCACGCTGCGCTCCGCGAGTTCGGCGTGGCATGCCATGCTCTGATGCTTCGCGCCGTCGAACACGACGTGTTCGTAGACCTCGTCGGCGAGAATCACGATGTCCGTATTGCGCGTGAGGGCCTTCAGCCGCGCGACGTCGGCTTCGCCGAACACGGTCGCGGTCGGATTGTGCGGCGTGTTGATGATGATCATGCGGGTCTTCGGCGTGATCGCCGCGGCGACTTCATCCCAGTCCACACGGAAATCGCTCAACGACAGTTTGATCGCCACCGGCGTTGCGCCTTGCAGCCGGACGATCGGGCCATAGCTGTCGAACGAAGGCTCGAAGTAGATCACTTCGTCGCCGGGATGCACCAGAGCGCTGATCGTCGAGTACAGCCCTTCGCTCGCGCTCGCGATCACGGTGACTTCGCTAGACGGGTCGTAGCGTACGCCGTACAGCGTTTCGACCTTTTCAGCGAGCGCTTCGCGCAACGCGGCGATGCCGGCCATCGGCGCGTACTGGTTGTGGCCCGCGCGCATCGCCTGAGCGACGCCTTCGATCAGTTTCGCGTCAGGCGCGAAATTCGGCGCGCCTTGCGACAGGTTCAGCGCATCGTGCTCGGCGGCCAGTTGGCCGATCACGGTAAAAATCGTCGTGCCTACGTCAGGCAGTTTCGAGCGGGCTTGCATGGCGCTCTGCATAAGGCTATCTCCCTTTCTCCATCCGGCTGCGGATTCGCGGACGGCCGACAGCGCGGCGATCCTTCCATTGGGGTGATTAGGCATCAGCCAAAGAACCGTCACAATCGAAACTTTGTCATGCGCGGCATGCGTTTATGTCATGACACGCGCGAAAGCGAGCCGCCTCGGACGAGGCCAGCCACATCAAGGCTTGCAGGGAAGAAACCGGGTGATGCGAAGAACGGGGAAAACTGCGGAGGTATGACGTAATGTGATGCGTGCGTGGACGGCTGCGCTGGCAGCCGTCCACGGCTATCAGGCGTCGTCCATCATACGGACCTTGACCTTCTTGCCCTTCACCTTGCCGGCGCTGAGCTTGCGCACCGCATCGCGCGCGACGCTGCGCTCCACCGCCACATAAGTCGACATTTCGGTCACGTTGATCTTGCCGATCTGCGTGCCGGCGAAACCCGCCTCGCCGGTCAGCGCGCCGAGCACGTCGCCGGGACGGATCTTTTCCTTGCGGCCGCCGAGAATCTGCAGCGTTTCCATCGGCGGCAGCAGCGGCTCGTTGCTCGCCGCCGTCAGTTCGGACAGCTTGTGCCATTCGACGTCGCGCTTTTGCGCCTGTTCGAGACTGCCGACGCGGCCCATCTCGTTCATGCTCGCGAGACTCAGCGCCCAGCCTTCCTGATCGGCGCGACCCGTGCGGCCGATGCGGTGCACGTGCACTTCCGGGTCCGGCGTCACGTCGACGTTGATCACGGCTTCGAGCTGCGCGATGTCGAGACCGCGCGCGGCGACGTCGGTCGCCACCAGCACCGAGCAGCTGCGGTTCGCGAACTGGATCAGCACCTGATCGCGCTCACGCTGATCGAGTTCGCCATGCAACGCGAGCGCATGAAAACCTTGCGCGCGCAGCACGTCGAGCAGATCGCGGCACTGCTGCTTGGTATTGCAGAACGCAAGGGTGCTCACCGGACGGTAGTGGTTCAACAGCAGACCAACGGCATGCAAGCGCTCATCTTCGGTCACTTCATAGAAGCGCTGGCGAATCTTCGTGTTGTCGTGCCGTTCGGCGAGCTTCACTTCCTTCGGATTGCGCAGGAACTGCTGGCTCAGTTTGACGATGCCCTCGGGGTACGTCGCCGAGAACAGCAGCGTCTGACGTTCCTTCGGGCATTGCTTCGCAACGGTCGCGATATCGTCGAAGAAACCCATGTCGAGCATGCGGTCGGCTTCGTCGAGCACCAGCGTGTTGAGCGACTGAAGCAGCAGGCTGCCGCGCTCGAGGTGATCCATGATACGGCCCGGCGTGCCGACTACGATGTGCGCGCCATGTTCGAGGCTCGCGGTTTGCGGGCGCATCGGCGTGCCGCCGCACAGCGTGAGCACCTTGATATTTTCTTCCGCGCGCGCGAGGCGGCGGATTTCCTGCGTGACTTGATCCGCGAGTTCGCGCGTCGGGCACAGCACCATCGACTGCACGGCGAAGGTGCGCGTGTCGAGGCGCGCCAGCAGCGCCAGCGCGAACGCAGCGGTCTTGCCGCTGCCGGTCTTCGCCTGGGCGATCAGATCGTGGCCGGCGAGCGCGATCGGCAGACTCGCGGCCTGAATCGGCGTCATCTCGACGTAGCCGAGCTGCGTCAGGTTCGCGAGGGTCGCGGGCGGCAGCGCTAGCGCGCTAAACGGCGCGCCGGCGGGGGTGGGACTGTTCATGGGGTGAGGGCTCGCTATGGGCTGAAGGCGGAAGATCAATCGGCCACGGGGCCGAGGTCGGGACGGCCTTCGAGCTGCTCGTACAGCACCGAGCCGTCTTCCCCTTCGAAGCGTTCGAGGTAATTGCGCGTGGCACACAGCGGGCAACGGAACAGCAACCCCTGCCCTTCATTCTTGATGACAACGTCCGACTCTTCCCACTGCGCTTCGCAGGTCTTGTTTCTACAGGTAAACACGTTGATTCTCCAACTGGATTCGATGATTGTTTGGCGGGTCCCACGAAGGCCCGGCCATGAAGGATTGCCGCCGCCTTGCCGCATTGCCGCGGCCGGGGCGCTTCAACCCAGATGCGTATGGCGCGGACGCGGTGCGCTCACGTCCATTTCGGTCAGACCGTGCACGATCCCGCAGTCTTCGACGGCCTGTTCGCCGGGGCATTGCTCGCGCAGCGTGGTCAGCTGCACTTTCAGTTGCTGGAGCTCTTCGATGCGGGTGTCGACGTGCGCGATGTGCTCGTCGATCAGCGCATCGATGCCGCCGCAGCCGTCCGCCGGCGCGTCCGTCAGATGCAGCAAGGCGCGGATTTCGTCGTGGGTCATGTCGAGCGCGCGGCAATTGCGGATGAAGCGCAACCGTTCGACGTGCGTCGCCGAGTAACTGCGGTAATTGGCCTCGGTGCGCTCCGCTTCGGGCAATAGCCCTTCTTTCTCGTAGAAACGGATGGTTTCGGTCGTGCAATGGGCGATTTTCGCCAATTCGCCGATCTTCATGCGCCCTCCAGATAGCGGCCTTGACCTCGGGCCTTGACCTTGTAGTGGCTTCAAGGTGTTTACTAGACCACAAATCGACCCAGGAAGCCACCATGCGTGATGCCAGCCAACTCGAAGCCGACCGTCGTGAGCAGGGCAAAGCCTGTGCTCACGGGGATGAAGGACATGCTCATTCGCATGGCCATGCACTTGGGCACGAGTACGATCATCGGCACGTCGCGGACGGCCACCGCGGCGGCCACCCGCACGCCCACGCTGATTGCTGCGCAAGCACGGCCGCCGTCCCCATGCCGCTCCCGTTGCCGCGATCCGAAGCCTTCGCCGCCGGCACACGCACCGCGATCCGCATCATGCAAATGGATTGCCCGACCGAAGAAGCGCTGATCCGCAAGAAACTCGACCGCATGCCGGAAGTGCGCAGCATCGACTTCAACCTGATGCAGCGCGTGCTGACCGTCGTGCACGCGCCGAATGCACTCGACTCGATCCTCGCCGCGTTACGTTCGCTCGACTTCACGCCTGAACTCGCGGACGCCGCCCCGAATGCGTTGCCTGCGGGCATCCGTCACGCGTCGCCCAAGCCGTGGTGGCCGCTCGCACTCGCTGGCGTCGCCGCCGCGGGTTCAGAAGCCGCCGGTTGGCTCGGCGCACCGGTCTGGCTGGCTGCGGGTCTGGCGATCCTCGCGATCGCTTCTTGCGGCCTCACAACGTACCGGAAGGGCTGGCTCGCGATCCGTAACGGCAACCTGAACATCAATGCGCTGATGAGCATTGCGGTGACCGGCGCGCTGATCCTGCGCCAGTGGCCCGAGGCCGCGATGGTGATGGTGCTTTTCACCGTCGCCGAATTGATCGAAGCGAAGTCGCTCGACCGTGCCCGCAATGCGATCCAGGGTTTGATGCAGCTCACGCCGGAACAGGCGAGCGTGCGGCAGCCCGACGGCGCTTGGCGTCTCACCGATCTCAACGCGATCCCGCCCGGCGCGCTGGTCCGCGTGAAGCCGGGCGAGCGGATCGCGCTCGACGGCGAGATAGTCGCGGGCCGCTCCAGCGTGGATCAGGCGCCGATCACCGGCGAAAGCCTGCCGGTCGACAAGACCATCGGGGACACGGTGTTCGCCGGCACGATCAATCACGCAGGCTCGTTCGACTACCGCGTCATCGCCGCGGCCTCCAACACGACGCTCGCGCGGATCATCCACGCCGTCGAAGAAGCGCAAGGCAGCAAGGCCCCGACGCAGCGTTTCGTCGACCGCTTCGCGCGGGTCTATACGCCGCTCGTGTTCGCTATCGCGCTCGCCGTCGCGGTCGTGCCGCCCCTGCTGTTCGGAGCAGCGTGGCACGAATGGGTCTACAAGGCGCTCGTCATGCTGGTGATCGCGTGTCCCTGTGCGCTGGTGATCTCGACGCCGGTGACGATCGTCAGCGGGCTAGCGGCGGCCGCGCGCAAAGGCATTCTGATCAAAGGAGGCGCCTACCTCGAAGAGGGCCGCAAGCTGAGCCGGCTCGCGCTCGACAAAACCGGCACGATCACGCACGGCAAACCCGTGCAGACCGGGTTCGAGATGCTGGCCTGCGCTAACGTCGCCGTCGGCGTCAACGCCGAACGTTGCCGGACGCTCGCAGCGAGTCTCACGGGGCGCTCCGACCATCCGGTGTCGATGGCGATTGCGGCAGCAGCGAAAAGCGATGGCATCGCGAACCTCGCAGTCGATTCGTTCGAGGCGCTCGCAGGACGCGGCGCGCGCGGCGTGATCGACGGCTCGCCGTATTGGCTCGGCAATCATCGGCTGGTCGAAGAGCTTGGCCGCTGTTCGGCGTCGCTCGAAGCCCGGCTCGACACGCTCGAACGCGAAGGCAAAACCGTCGTGATGCTGATGGATGCCAAGCGCGTGCTGGCGCTCTTCGCGGTCGCCGATACGGTGAAGGAGACGAGCCGCGCCGCCGTCGCCGAACTGCGGCGCCTCGGCGTCGCCATGACGATGCTCAGCGGCGACAACCGGCACACCGCGTCGGCGATTGCGCAGCAGGTCGGGATCGACGAAGCGCTCGGCGATCAGTTGCCGCAAGACAAGCTGAACGCTGTCGCGCGGTGGTCGGCGGACGGCGCGACGGTCGGCATGGTCGGCGACGGCATCAACGATGCGCCCGCGCTGGCGCGCGCCGACATCGGCTTCGCGATGGGCGCGATGGGCGCCGACACCGCGATCGAAACCGCCGATGTCGCGCTGATGGATGACGACCTGCGCAAGATCCCGCGGTTCATCCGCTTGTCGAAGGCGACGCACGCGGTGCTGGTGCAGAACATCGCATTGGCGCTCGGCATCAAGTGCGTGTTTCTCGTGCTGACCTTGATGGGCACAGGCACGATGTGGATGGCGGTATTCGCCGATGTCGGCGCGAGTTTGCTGGTGGTGGGGAACGGGTTGCGTCTGCTGCGCAAGTGAGCGCGCGCCTGGTGCGTGTTGCCCGCGTGCCGCTAGTGAGTGAGGGGGCACTCTCGCACGAACTGACGACCACCCATCGCCGCCTTTAACGTCTCCGAAGGCCGTACCCCGAACAGCTTCCGGTAATCGGTCGCGAACTGGCTCAGATGCCAGAAGCCCCACGCCGCCGCGACATCCTGCACTGAACGCGCGTCGTGCGAAGCATTCGAAAGATCGCGCCGCGCGCCGTTCAGGCGGATCGCGCGCAGATACGTGGCGGGCGCCATGCCGAGCACGTCCTGAAAGCAGTATTGCAGCGTGCGCCGGCTCACATGAAGACGCTCGCACAACTCCGGCACGTTCACCGCGCGCTCGCGATGGGCCAGCACATACTCGCGCGCTTCCGACACGATCGACTGCCGGCGCGGGCGCGCCGGCACCGCAACCGGTTCCGAAGCCGGCAATGCGCCGACATCGAACAGCGACGCCAGCACCGACGCCTGCAAACTGTTGCGCGCGACCGATGACAGCGGCGCGGCGCTCGCCGCGCCGTCGTCGAGCAGGCGGCGCAACGACGCGCACAACTGCTCCTTGCGCGCCATCCCAATCGGCACGACTTCCGTATTCGGCACATGATCGGCGAGGCCGATGCGCTCCACTTCCGCCGCGTACCGGCGCAGCACGTCGCCCTTCACCACCACGCCGAAAATCTCGTAGCCCGCCGAGGTCAGCAATTCGAATTCGACGCCGCCCGGACGGAACGCGAGCGCATCGGCCGCGATGACCTGCGCGTCGATGCGGCCTGAACCGGCCGGGCAAGTCGGAATGCCGAACCAGTAGGCGTCCTTCCGCACCTCGCAGGTTTGCCGCAACGTGTGGCTGGTCGTTTCGACGAATACCTGCATGTGATCGACACACAACTCCGTCAGTCCGCCGGTAAAACAGCCGGCGGCCAACTGGTCGTAGATCTGGTGCCAGCCATGGAGATTGCGCGCCTGCTCGTCGGCGTCGTGAGCAATGCGGGTTTGCACGCAGAAGCTCGGCTGCGGCGTGAGCGTCGAACTGGTCAGGCTGTCGCCTTGGGTATCAATCGTCATCGTCATACCGGATCTGTGCAAACGGAATCTAGAGGCGCAAAGAACGCAAGTCCCGTGCCGAACGCCCTCGCCGTGTTTCTCGGTCACTTCGCAACGCAGTCTGGGTGCCGCTGTTCAATTCATGAACAGCGCTGCAGACACTGCTCAGAAACGCAACGCCGCATTGCCGCGCTTTGAACAGCGTGACACGTGACGCCGCGCGCTGGCGCTTGCCGAGCATGCACGGATCACCAGCGCGGTGCATTGGCACACTTCTGGCTCTACGCTGTCACGGTCGAGCGAAATATTCGACCGGATATAGCCCATTCAAACATGTGAGGAGCACACAGATGAATCACGCGGAAATGCAGTTTCTGACCACCGAATTCCCGTACAAGAAGCAGTATGCGAATTTGATCGGCGGGGAATGGGTGAAGCCTGTAGGTGGAGAGTACTTCGACAACATATCGCCGATCACCGGCGAGCCCTTCACATCGATCCCGCGTTCGCGCGAGGCCGATATCGAACTTGCGCTCGACGCGGCGCATCGTGCGAAAACAGCATGGGGCAAAACCTCGACCGCCGATCGCGCGAACATCCTGAACCGCATCGCCGACCGGATGGAAGCGAACCTGCAACGCCTCGCGGTGGCCGAGACGATCGACAACGGCAAGCCGCTGCGCGAAACCATGGCCGCCGACATTCCGCTCGCGATCGACCACTTCCGCTATTTCGCCGGCGCCGTGCGCGCGCAGGAAGGCTCGATCTCGGAGATCGACCACGACACCGTCGCTTATCACTTTCATGAGCCGCTCGGCGTGGTCGGGCAGATCATCCCATGGAATTTCCCGATTCTGATGGCGGTATGGAAACTCGCGCCCGCGCTCGCCGCGGGCAATTGCGTGGTGCTGAAGCCGGCCGAGCAAACGCCCGCTTCGATCCTCGTGCTGCTCGAACTGATTCACGACCTGCTGCCGCCGGGCGTCATCAACGTGGTTAACGGCTTCGGCCTGGAAGCCGGCAAGCCGCTCGCGTCGAACAAGCGCATCGCGAAGATCGCGTTTACCGGCGAGACCACAACCGGCCGTCTGATCATGCAGTATGCGAGCCAGAACATCATTCCGGTGACGCTCGAACTCGGCGGCAAGAGCCCGAACATCTTCTTTGCCGACGTGATGAACGCGGACGACAGCTACTTCGACAAGGCGCTGGAAGGCTTCACGATGTTCGCGCTGAATCAGGGCGAAGTGTGCACGTGTCCGTCGCGCGTGCTGGTCGACGAGAAGATCTACGACCGTTTCATGGAGCGTGCGTTGAAGCGCGTCGCCGCGATTGCGCAAGGGCATCCGCTGGACAGCAAGACGATGATCGGCGCGCAAGCCTCGCAGGAGCAGCTCGAAAAGATTCTCTCGTATGTCGATCTCGGCAAACAGGAAGGCGCCGAATGTCTGATCGGCGGTGAACGCAACATGCTCGACGGTGAACTGAGCAAGGGCTATTACGTGAAGCCGACCGTGTTTCGTGGCCACAACAAGATGCGCATCTTTCAGGAGGAGATCTTCGGGCCAGTGGTGTCGGTCACGACGTTCAAGACCGAAGAGGAAGCACTCGAAATCGCCAACGATACGCTCTATGGTCTCGGCGCCGGCGTATGGACGCGCGACGGCACGCGCGCGTACCGCTTCGGCCGGCAAATCCAGGCGGGACGCGTGTGGACCAACTGCTATCACGCGTATCCGGCGCATGCGGCGTTTGGCGGCTACAAGCAATCGGGCATCGGTCGTGAGAATCACAAGATGATGCTCGATCACTATCAGCAGACCAAGAACCTGCTCGTCAGCTATAGCGAGAAGCCGCTCGGCTTCTTCTAAGCTTCCCGCTGGCGCTTCAGTCCTGTTCGAGCGGGCCGCGTTGCGCGGCTCGCTCTTTTTCAGCGAGGGCATGTGATGGCCGATGAAAAGAAAGTCGCCCGCGTGGTGGCGACGCCTTCCGCGATCGAGTTGATCGAGACGTTGCGCACCCAGCATGGGGACGTGCTGTTTCACCAATCCGGCGGATGCTGCGACGGCAGCGCACCGATGTTGTTTCCTCGAAGCGAGTTCATGGTCGGCTCGTCCGATGTGAAACTCGGGACGATTGCCGGCGTGCCGTTCTACATGAGCGAATCGCAATTCGAATACTGGCAGCACACGCAGTTGATCATCGACGTGGTGCCGGGAAATGGCGGGATGTTTTCTTTGGAACGCCCGAGCGGCATGCGGTTTCTCACGCGCTCCCGGCTTTTCGAAGATGACGAGAACGCGTGGCTGCAAACGCATCCGGTGGAACGGGCCGAGGCGTGATTGCTTACGCTGCGCCTGGATTCTTTGATTCGTCGCTCACCGCGGGTGTGGCCGACATACTCGCCAGCAGCGCATCGCTATCGTCTTTCAGGCCGACGCCGGTGAGTCCGAGACGCCGTGCATGCGTCAGCAGGTAATGCAGCTTGTGCGCGGCCAACGGATAGTCGAGTCCTTCGGGACGCACGTTCGAAATGCAGTTGCGTTGCGCGTCGCTACAGCCTACTTTCGGCGCGTACGTCAGATAGATACCGAGGCTATCGGGCGAACTCAAGCCAGGCCGTTCGCCGATCAGCATCACTACGATCTGCGCATTGAGCAGCTCACCAATCTCGTCGCCGAGCGCGACCCGCGCCTGACGCGCGACCACCACGGGCCCGATTTTCCAATCCGCGAGTTTTGGACGAACGGCTTGCAGCAGCGGGATTGCTTGCCTCGATGCGGCGAACGCCGACAGACCGTCGCCGATCACGAACACCACGTCGCTCGGCTGTGCCGACCGCTGAACGAGCGTCGCGCGGCTGGCTTCCGACAAACGCCGTCCGAGATCGGGACGCCGCAAGTAATGCTCGCGATCAGGCGCGGCGCTATGCACGTCCACTGACTCGAGGCCTTGCGCGTGCAACTGCTCGTGCAACACGTCGGCATCGAGCGGATGGTGCACGGCGTCGCGCGCCTGTGCATGCGACAGGTTGAACGCGAGCAATGGCGCAGTCGGCAAGCTGCTGCCCGCGCGACCCAATGCGATGCGCGCGTTGGTGAACTGGCGCAGCGCGTTCCACGGATTCTTTTCGAGGAAGTCGCTCATACGATGCCCATCCAGTCGCCCGCACCTGCCAGCAGCGGTTGTTGCGCAGAAGCGCTCAGCAATGCGCCGCGCGAGTCCGTGATCTGCATCGACTCCAGCCACTCTTCGAACTCGGGCGCGCGACGCAAGCCGAGCACGTCACGCACATACAGCGCGTCGTGGAAAGACGTGCTCTGATAGTTGAGCATCACGTCGTCCGCGCCCGGAATGCCCATAATGAAATTAATGCCCGCTACGCCGAGCAGCGTCAGCAGGTTGTCCATGTCGTCCTGATCGGCTTCGGCGTGGTTCGTATAGCAGATGTCGCAACCCATCGGCACGCCGAGCAGCTTGCCGCAGAAATGGTCTTCGAGACCGGCGCGCGTGATCTGCTTGCCGTCGTACAGATACTCCGGGCCGATGAATCCCACCACCGTATTCACCAGAAACGGATTGAACTTGCGCGCCACCGCGTACGCGCGGACTTCGCAAGTTTGTTGATCGACGCCGAAATGCGCATCGGCCGACAGCGCGCTGCCCTGGCCGGTTTCGAAGTACATCAGGTTATTGCCGACCGTGCCGCGTTTCAGCGACAGTCCCGCTTCATACGCTTCCTGCAGCAGCGCGAGCGAAATGCCGAAGCCCGCGTTCGCTTTTTGCGAGCCCGCGATCGACTGGAACACCAGATCGACCGGCGCGCCTTTTTCGATTGCGGCGATCGTATTGGTGACGTGTGTCAGCACGCACGATTGCGTCGGCACCTGATAGCGTTGACGGAACTCGTCGATCATCAGCAACAGCTTCGTGATCGCGGCGAGATTGTCGCTCGCCGGATTGATGCCGATCATCGCGTCGCCACAACCGTACATCAGGCCGTCGAGCATCGACGCGGCGATACCTTTGACGTCGTCGGTCGGATGATTCGGCTGCAGACGCACCGACATGTGCCCCGGTAACCCAACCGTGTTGCGAAAGCGCGTGATCACCGGACGTTTACGCGCCGCTGCGATCAGATCCTGATTGCGCATCAGCTTCGACACCGCCGCGACCATCTCCGGCGTGAGGCCGGCGGCGATGCGCGTAAGCGCGTCGGCATCGGTCGTGCCGCTTAGCAGCCAGTTGCGGAAATCGCCGACCGTCAGATGCGCGATCTCGGCGAACGCCTGCGGCGAGTGATCGTCGATCACGAGACGCGTGACCTCGTCGCTCTCATAGGGGATCAACGCTTCGTTGAGGAAAGCGCGCAGCGGCACCTGCGCGAGCGCCATTTTTGCAGCGACGCGTTCCTCTTCGCTCGCCGCCGCGACACCCGCGAGTTGGTCGCCGGATCGTAGCGGACTGGCCTTCGCCAACAACGTTTTCAGATCCGCGAAGCGATACGTGCGGCTGCCGATCGACTCGGTGTAGCTCATGTTTGCGACTCCATCGCCGCTGCACGCGCAGCGGCCCGATCCGTCATTCTTCGAGCAAACCATCCGCTGGCGCCGTGTCGCGTTGATGGCGCGTCAACAGGAAGTAGACGTAGCCCAGCGCGAGAAAGATTGCGAACACGATCGCCACCAGAAAGTTGAAGTAGACCATCGTCGCCAGACAGATCAGCGCGGCGATCAACGCGAACGCCGGGAACAATGGAAAGAGCGGCGCGCGGAACGGGCGTTCCATGTTCGGCGCCGTGCGCCGCAGCTTGAACAGCGACAACATGCTGATGATATACATCACGATAGCGCCAAACACGGACATCGTCACGATGTTTGCGGTCAGCGTCTGTCCGCCGAACTGGATCAGCTCGTCGCTATAGATCGCGGCGATGCCGACCACGCCGCCCGCAAGAATCGCGCGATGCGGCGTCTTGAAGCGCGGATGCACTTTCGACAACCACTCCGGCAGGTAGCCCGCGCGAGCCAGCGCGAAGATCTGCCGCGAGTAGCCGAGGATGATGCCGTGAAACGACGCGACGAGCCCGAACAGCCCGAGCCATACCAGCATATGCATCCAGCCGCTGTGTTCGCCGACGATGAACTTCATCGCTTGCGGCAGCGGGTCGTTGATATTTGCGAGCTTGGTCCAGTCGCCCGCTGCGCCGGCAAACACCATCACGCCGATCGCGAGCACGACCAGCGTCAGAATGCCGGTGACGTAGGCGATCGGAATCGAACGCTCCGGGTTTTTCGCTTCTTCGGCGGCCATCGCGACACCTTCGATCGCGAGGAAAAACCAGATCGCGAACGGAATTGCCGCGAACATGCCGTGGAACGAACCCATGCTGAAGGTGTTCGCGCCGGCCCAGCCGCCCGCCGTGAAGTTCGACCAGCGGAAGCCCGGCGACACGACGCCCATGAAGACGAGCAGTTCGAAGATGGCGAGCAGCGTCACGCACAACTCGAAGGCCGCGGCAATCTGCACGCCGACGATGTTTAACGCCATGAACACGAGATATGCGCACATTGCCGCGTGCTTCGGTTCGAGGCCGGGAAACTGCACGTGCAAATAGGCGCCGATTGCGAGCGCGATGGCCGGTGGCGCGAACACGAATTCGACCAGCGTCGCCGCGCCGGCCAGATAGCCGCCGGTTGGGCCGAACGCCTGGCGCGCGTAGGCGAATGGGCCGCCTGCGTGCGGGATCGACGTGGTGAGTTCGGTAAAACTGAAGATAAACGTCGTATACATCGCGGCAATGAAAATTGCTGTGATGACGAACCCGAGTGTGCCAGCGGTCGCCCAGCCGTAGCTCCAGCCGAAATACTCGCCGGAGATGACGAGGCCGACTGCGATGCCCCATAGCTGCCATGTGCCGAGCGTCTGCTTCAGCTCGTGATGCATGATTTTGCCGATGGGCTGATTGCTGGACTCTGATTTCATCGGACGCTCCTGATGTTTACCGTTTGCTGCGTGGGCCGACAGGTTTCAGCCGATGGTAGTAAGCCATTAATCGAGGTGTTATCGAAATTCGGCAATTCTCCGGGCGTGTAGCGGGATCAGCGGATGTCTAAATGCGTTTACATGCCGCTCGTGAAGTTCGCAGGATTTGGTAAACGGCGACGTGGTACTTTTGTTCTTGTCCGTATCCCATTCCCGTCGTTTTTCTGTTCACTTAGTCATGAACGATTCAGGCAATCGGGCTCGATATGAAACGCGGCTCGCACGCGTGCTCGACCATATCTACGATCATCTGGACGAACCGCTCGATATCGGCCGGCTGACGGATATCGCGTGTTTGTCGCCATATCACTGGCATCGGATTTATCAGGCGATGTACGGCGAGACGGTCGCGACGACGGTGCGCTGCTTGCGCTTGCATCGCGCAGCGGGTTATCTCGCGAACAGTTCGATGCCGATCGCGGAGATCGCCGAACGTTCGGGGTATAGCAGTTTGCAGTCTTTCTCGCGCACGTTTCGTGCGGCCTTTGGCATGCCGCCCGCGCAATACCGGAAGCAAGGCACTCATAGCCGGTTCCGCCCGGCGCTCTCAGGAGACGATCAAATGACCATGCGTGAAGTCGTGATTCGGAACGTGGAGCCGATGGAAATTCTGTCGGTGGATCACGTGGGCCCGTATATGCAGATCGGCAAGGCGTTCGATGCGCTGTTCGGCTGGTTGGCGAAACATAATCTGCTGGCGGCGCAGATGCGGATGATCGCGGTTTACTTCGACGATCCCGGAGTTGTGGAAGAGAACGCGCTGCGCTCGACGGCGGGCGTGTTGTTGCCGCACCCGATACAGGCTTCGGTGACGGTGAGCGCGCCGGTCTCTGTGACTCATGTGAAAGGCGATGAGTACGCGGTGTTGCGGCACAAGGGCCCGTATAGCGATCTGCGTGCGGCTTATGAATGGTTGTATGGGACGTGGCTGGTGCAGTCGGGTCGCGAGGCAGCGGATGCGCCAGTGTTCGAGGAGTATCTGAATAGCCCGAAAGAGACTGCGCCGGCGGAGTTGCTTACCGAGATCTGTTTACCGTTGGTTTGATGTGTTGCTGGGTTTGTGTGTGCGGTTGTGCACGTATACGCAGCGCGCTTTATGGATGCCTCTCTGGTTTTTATAGTCTTTGTATATGTATACGTAGTAATAGTTAACAAGCATCGCTCCTGGCTGTGGATAACTTGGAACTTCGTTTACGGATCAAGGGGCTGCAGAATCGATAACCCTTGGGAGCAAGCGCGAACAGAAACGCGGAGCCAGGGACAACTTTTGTGCGACCTAGTTAACCTGCGGTTTTATCAAGGTTTCGCCCACAAGGTGCCAGGGGGCTTTTACAAAAGTTGTCCAGAGGGGGCTGTGGATAAGTTTTTGGGTGTGGCGGATCGTGCGGCGAGTTTTTCGCGACCAACGAAGTGCTTTCCTTTATGGATGCAGGAACGTTTTTTTCGCCCCTCGCGACTATTGCGGATCTCGATGATCGTAGTGTGGTTGACGACAAAATTCGATTCGTACTGCGAAGGTGTCGGCAGGTTTTTTGTCCCGCTCGCGTATCGCCATCACGTGGGATAGCTGGTCAGGTTTGTCAGGAAGTACGCTTCAGAAAACAAAAAGGGTTACGAGCAAAAAGCTCGTAACCCTTTCGAATTTATCGGTGGGATGTAGATGACTCGAACATTCACCGCGCCGCGCCTAACAGGCCACAAATCAAAATGCAGAGGCTGCTCTCCCATAAGGTATGGCCAGTCGCGATTACTCTGGCGCCCTACGGGAAAACAACAACAACAACCTCAAACGTCAATATTCCCCGCCCGCAACGCATTCGACTCGATGAAAGCCCTACGCGGCTCCACATCATCGCCCATCAGCGTAGTAAAGATGCCGTCGGCAGCAATAGCATCCTCAATCTGCACGCGAAGCAAACGCCGCACAGCCGGATCCATCGTCGTCTCCCAAAGCTGTTCAGGGTTCATCTCGCCGAGGCCCTTATAGCGCTGCTTGGAGACATTGCGTTCAGCATCAGCCAAAAGCCACTTCATAGCGCTCTTGAAGTCGCTGACGGCCATACTCCGCTCCCCACGCTTGATCACGGCCCCAGCGCCAATCAACCCCTTGAACGTATTCGCGGTATTGACCAGCTGCTGATAATCCGCGGTCAACTGAAACTCTTCATCGAACACGGAGACCTTCTGATTGCCATGATGCGTCCGCGCGACGCGCAGCGAGCGCAGCTCACGCACCGGGTCATACATCGTCGTGACCGTCACTTCAGGTTTTAGCGCATCATCGCGCAGCTTCGCTTCGAGGGCCTTAGCCGACGTCTCCGCCTCCGCTTCGCTAGAGAAGTCGATAGCAACCCCATCCATCACAGCCTCGAGCGCACCGGCGTCATACAACCGGCTCAGACGATTGACCACAGCTTGCGCAAGCAAATAAGCGCGAGCCAATTCGCCCAGCGCATCGCCGGTAATCGGCGTTGCATTCTCGGCCGGCACAAGCTCCGACCCTTGCAGCGCAAGCTTCAGAATATGAGCATTGACCTCGGACTCGTCCTTCAGATACCGCTCGTCCTTGCCGGCCTTGATCTTGTACAGCGGCGGTTGCGCGATATAGATATACCCACGTTCGATCATCTCCGGCATCTGCCGATAGAAGAACGTCAACAACAGCGTCCGGATGTGCGCCCCGTCAACGTCAGCGTCGGTCATGATGATGATCCGGTGATAACGCAGCTTGTCGAGGTTGTAGTCTTCCTTGCCGATCCCGCATCCGAGAGCAGTAATCAGCGTCACGATCTGCTCCGAAGAAAGCAGCTTGTCATAGCGCGCTTTCTCGACGTTGAGCACCTTGCCGCGCAGCGGCAAGATCGCCTGAAACTTCCGGTCACGCCCCTGCTTCGCCGAGCCACCTGCCGAGTCGCCCTCGACGATGTAGATCTCCGACTTGGCCGGATCCTTCTCCTGGCAGTCCGCGAGCTTCCCCGGCAAACCAACGCCGTCGAGCACGCCCTTGCGACGCGTCATCTCACGCGCCTTGCGAGCCGCATCACGCGCGCGCGCCGCATCGACGATCTTGCCGCAAATGATCTTCGCGTCGTTCGGCGTTTCCAGCAGGAATTCCTCGAGCGCCTTCGCGACCACATCTTCCACCGGCGCGCGCACTTCCGACGACACGAGCTTGTCCTTGGTCTGCGCGCTGAACTTCGGCTCCGGCACCTTCACCGACAACACGCACGACAACCCCTCTCGCATGTCGTCGCCGGAGGTCTCGACCTTCGCTTTCTTCGCGACCTCGTGATCGGCGATGTACTTGTTCAACACGCGCGTCATCGCCGCGCGCAAGCCGGTCAGGTGCGTGCCACCGTCGCGCTGCGGAATGTTGTTCGTGAAGCACAGCACGTTTTCGTTATAGCTGTCGTTCCACTGCATCGCCACTTCCACGCCCACGCCGTCTTTCTCGCCGTTCACGTGGAAAATGGTCGGGTGCAGCACGCTCTTGGTCTTGTTGATGTACTCGACAAAACCCTTCACGCCGCCGACGAACGCGAAATCGTCTTCCTTGCCCGAGCGTTGATCGTTCAGGCGAATCCGCACGCCGTTATTCAGAAACGACAGTTCGCGAATCCGCTTGGCCAGAATGTCGTAGTGATATTCGACGTTGCCGAAGATCGTTTCGTCAGCCATGAAGTGCACTTCGGTGCCGCGGTTCTCGGTGTCGCCGGTCACGGGCATCGGCGATACCGCCACGCCGCCGATCTCTTCGATCACGCGGTTCTGCGGCACGCCACGGTGGAATTCCATGAAGTGCTTCTTGCCGTCGCGGCGCACCGTGAGGCGCAGCCACGCCGACAGCGCGTTCACACATGACACGCCCACGCCGTGCAGACCGCCGGACACCTTGTAGCTGTTCTGGTCGAACTTGCCGCCGGCGTGCAGCTCGGTCATCACGATTTCAGCGGCGCTGCGCTTCGGATCGTGCTTGTCGTCCATCTTCAGACCGGTCGGCACGCCGCGGCCGTTGTCGGTGATGGAAATGGAGTTGTCTGCGTGAATGATCACCTGGATGTCGTTGCAGTGCCCGGCCAGTGCCTCGTCGATCGAGTTGTCGAGCACCTCGAACACGAGGTGGTGCAAACCGGTGCCATCCGATGTATCCCCGATGTACATCCCCGGCCGCTTGCGCACAGCCTCCAGACCTTCGAGGATCTGAATGGACGAGGCGCCGTAGCTGTTGTCGGGTTGCGTATTGTTCGTTTCAGTCATGGATTTTTTCCGGTTCTGCGTTACTGCAAGGTTGCTGCTCTGGACTTTTCAAAACGCCATAAAAACGCCAAAGGGGCGCTGCGCCCCTTGGTGTGTTCTAGGTGTTGGACGCGTCAGATGCGCATCGGCATCACCACGTATTTGAATTCGTCGTTCTCGGGAATCGTGATCAACGCGCTGGAGCTGGCGTCGCCCAGGCTCACTTGCAACATGTCGACCTTCAGGTTCGCGAGCACGTCGAGCAGATACGTGACGTTGAATCCGATGTCGACGCTGTCGCCGTCGTACGCGATTTCCAGTTCTTCCTGCGCCTCTTCCTGATCGGCGTTGGTGGACATGATCTTCAACTGGCCCGGCTCGATGATGCAGCGCACGCCCTTGAATTTGTCCGAAGTCAGGATCGCCGCGCGTTGCAGCGAACGCTGCAGTTCTTCGCGGCCAATCAGGAACTGATTCTTGTGCGACTTCGGAATCACGCGCTGGAAGTCGGGGAATTTGCCTTCCACCAGCTTGGACACCAGCTCGACCTGGCCGAACGTGAACTTCACCTGCGTTTGCGCGATGTCGATCTTCAGCGTGTCGTCGATGTCTTCCAGCAGACGCTGCAATTCCAGAATCGTCTTGCGCGGAATGATCACTTCCTGACGCGCGAACGAGCCTTCAATCTTCATCGACGAAAACGCCAGACGGTGGCCGTCGGTTGCGACCGCCATCAACTGATCGCCGTCCACCACCAGCAGCATGCCGTTCAGGTAGTAGCGGATATCCTGCTGGGCCATCGAAAAATGGACCATGCCGAGCAACTGGCGGAACGTCTTCTGCGGAACCACCAGGCTCGCGCCGTAGTCTTTAGCTTGCGCGACCGTCGGGAATTCGTCAGCGGCGAGCGTTTGCAGCGCAAAGCGGCTCTTGCCGGATTGCACGGTCAAACGCTTGTCGTTCAGCGTGAGCGTGACCTGGCCGTCGGGCATCGCGCGCAGAATGTCGAGGAGCTTGCGTGCTGCCACGGTCGTCGCCACCGAATCGCTGCCCACGCCGAAATCGGCACGCGTGGTGATCTGCAACTCAAGGTCTGTCGACAGGAACGACACGTCCGGGCCGTTCTTGGTAATCAGCAAATTGGCGAGGATCGGCAACGTATGGCGGCGTTCGACGATGCCGCTCACAGTTTGCAGCGGCCTGAGGAGGTTATCGCGTTCGGTCTTGACCAGTTGCATAGAGTTCCTTCGTTGATATAACGGCCTGCACGCCTTGCCAGGCAAGCATTCCAGCGCGCAGCCGTGGCTCCCCGCCGGCGCCACGCAGCGCCCGTCACGGCGTGAAATCCGCCCGCGGCCGCCGGGCGGTTAAACCTGTATTGTGCCTGAAAACGGAACCGCCTCACTAAAATGGGGGCGAGTTTGAAAATAAACAGGTCGATTTTTCCGTCCGGGCCGCTCAGCCCTTCAGCGTCTGCTCCAGCACGTGCAATTCGTGGTTCAGTTGCGCGTCCTTACTGCGCTCGTCGGCAATTTTGCGCACTGCATGTAGCACGGTGGTGTGGTCGCGCCCGCCGAACAGCTCGCCGATTTCCGGCAGGCTCTTCTGCGTCAGCTCCTTCGCTAGGTACATCGCGATCTGCCGCGGCCGCGCAATGTTCGCCGGACGCTTCTTCGAATACATGTCCGCGACCTTGATGCTGTAAAAATCCGCCACGGTCTTCTGGATGTTTTCTACCGAAATCTGCCGATTCTGCACTGTCAGCAGGTCTTTCAGCGCTTCCTTGGTCAGTTCGATCGTGATTTCGCGGCCGTGGAACTTCGAATACGCGAGGATCTTGCGCAGCGCGCCTTCCAGCTCGCGCACGTTCGAGCGCAGATGCTTGGCGACGAAGAACGCGACGTCCTCGTTCAGGCTGACGAATTCCGATTGCGCCTTGCGCATTAGAATCGCGACGCGCATTTCCAGCTCGGGCGGCTCGATCGCGACGGTCAGGCCGGAATCGAAGCGCGAGATCAGGCGGTCGTCGATACCCGAGATTTCCTTCGGATACGTGTCGCTGGTGATGATCACCTGCGCCTTGTTCGCGACCAGCGCTTCGAACGCGTAGAAGAATTCCTCCTGCGTGCGCGACTTGCCCGAAAAGAACTGAATATCGTCGATCAGCAGTAGGTCGAGCGAGTGGTAATAGCGCTTGAAGTCGTCGAACGCCTTGCGCTGGTACGCCTTCACCACATCGGACACATATTGTTCCGCGTGAATGTAGCGAATCCGCGCGCCGGCCTTGTCCATCAGAAGCTGGTTGCCGATTGCGTGGATCAGATGGGTCTTGCCCAGACCCACGCCGCCATACAGGAACAGCGGGTTGTACGAGATGCCCGGGTTGTCCGCGACCTGAATTGCCGCGGCGCGCGCCAGCTGGTTGGCCTTACCGGTCACGAAGTTGTCGAAGGTCAGAACCGGGTTCAGCTTCGAACGCTCGTACATCGAGTCATTTTCGCCGCTGCTGCTCGAGCCCGCGCTCTGGCCCGGGCGCCACGTGCGGCGTGCGGCCGCGGCTTCGTTCGCGTCGAGGCTCGGCAGATCGAGGTCGGCGGCATCTTCGGCCGCCGCGCGGGCGCTCGCGTTTTGCGCGGCCATCGCATGGTTGGCGCGGGCCATCTGCGCCGCTTGCACGGCGCCCACGGCCGAGTCAATCGCGCCGCCGCCGCCGGCATTGCCACCCATTGGCGCGGCCGAAGCCGGACGCGCTGGCGCCGGCGACGTCGCCACCGGGGCGCGCATGCCTGCCTTCGGGTCCAGTACGAATTGCACATCGACCGGCGCGTGCCAGAAATCGCGGGCCATATCCGCGATGCGGCCGGAGAACTGGCTCTTGACCCAGTCGAGCTTGAAGCGGTTCGGCGCAGCGATGCTAAGTGTGTTCGCAGCGGCGTCGAAGGCGACCGGGGCCAACGGTTTGATCCACGTCACGTACTGCTGGGGCGTGAGCTCACGCTCCAGCAAGGCGGAACAGTGTTGCCAGAAATCGTTCATCGAGTTGCTGTCGTTATGGTGTGCACGGCGGTCGCCGCTGCCCCTGTCGCGCGCACGCAACAAGGCCCTGAGCAGCCAGGCGTAACGGCCCCAGACGCTTGTGCCACAAGGGTTTGCGGCAAAAGCGAGCCGGAGCGGCGTGCAGCATTTTTGGGAAGTAAGGCGAGATTCTAACGCCAAAACGGACCGGCAAGGGAGTTATCCACAGGGACGGATCAGCTGGCGAACGAGGCCCGGCTCGCGGCCGAACCAGGCTAAACTATTGACGGCCAACGGAAAAGCGGTTTAAATAGCGGGTTCCGCGAAAACCAATTCAGTAAACCTCCGGCCATTGCGCTTTCAGCGATGATCGCGCGGTTTTTTTTCGATCAAGTGAGAGCAACATGAAACGTACTTACCAACCGTCCGTCACCCGTCGCAAGCGCACCCACGGCTTTCGCGTTCGCATGAAGACCGCAGGTGGCCGCAAGGTCATCAACGCACGCCGCGCGAAGGGCCGCAAGCGCCTCGCCATCTAAGGCGAGCGGATTGCGCGCTGTGACCGAAGCCCGCGGCGAAGCGGGAGCGGCAGGGGCGCAGCAACAGGGCTCGGTTCCGTTGCGAGCGCAAGCCGCCTTCCCCAAAGCCGCGAGGCTGCTGAAAACGGATGAATTTTCATCCGTTTTTCGTTTGCGCCCGTGGCGACGCACCGCGCACTTCGTGGTGTACGGCCGGCCCACCGGCAACGAAGCTCGCTTGGGCCTCGTGATCGGCAAGAAGTATGCGCCGCGCGCGGCCACGCGTAATCTGGTGCGTCGAATCGCGCGTGAAGCTTTCCGGCTGCGTCGCGCGGAATTCGGCGGTTGGGATGTGCTGCTGCGCTTGCACACGCGTTTCGACAAGAAGGTTTTGCCGAGCGCTTCGTCACCGCCGTTGAAAGCGTTGTGCCGCAGCGAAATCGAGGCGCTGCTCGACAAGGCAGCGCGCGAAATTGTCCGTCGCGAGGCGCCGCCCGCGGAAGCGCCCAAGACGGAATGACGCTCAAGTGATCGCCCGTATGCGAGCTTCAGCAGTTCAGGCAGCTTTGGCAGCCGTGCTGCGCGGGCATCACCCGGTACTCCACGTTGCGCGGCGCCGTCCGGCCGCATCTGCCATGCAAACGGTACTCATCGCTTTATTGCGTTTTTACAAGCTTGCCGTGAGCCCAATGCTCGGCAACCGGTGCCGTTTTTACCCTTCCTGTTCTGATTACGCGCGCGAAGCAATCCAGTATCATGGCGCCGCGCGCGGGACTTATCTCGCCGCCAGGCGTATTTGCCGCTGTCACCCGTTTTCCGCGGGCGGCATCGATCTCGTCCCGCCTCCCACTTCTGAAAAGCGCTGACGCGCCGTTCCATCGACACTGAGACAACGCATGGATATCAAACGCACCGTCCTATGGGTCATCTTTTTCATGTCAGCTGTCATGCTGTTCGACAACTGGCAACGCGACCACGGACGCCCGTCGATGTTCTTCCCGAGCGCCACGCCGACCAAGACCGTCGGTAGCGCCGCACCGGGAACCACGACGCCGGGAACCCAGCCGGCCGATCTGCCGGCCACCAACGCAGCCGCGCCCGGCAACGCGCCGGCGGCGACACAATCGCAACTCGTGAAGTTCTCCACCGACGTCTACAGCGGTGAGATCGATACCCGCGGCGGCACGTTGTCGCGGCTGTCGCTCGTCAAGCAGGGCGACGGCAAGACGCCGGATCTGGTGATCACGCTGTTCGACCGCACGAACAATCACACCTATCTGGCCCGCACGGGTCTGCTCGGCGGCGATTTCCCGAACCACAACGACATTTTCACGCTGATGCCGAATCAGCAGACCGAACTGAAGGGCGACGAAAAATCGTTCAGCCTGAGCTTCGAGTCGCCGGAAAAGGGTGGCGTGAAGGTCATCAAGACCTACACGTTCACGCGCGGCAGCTACGTGATCGGCGTCGACACGAAGATCCAGAACGTCGGCACGACGCCGGTGTCGCCGTCGGTCTACATGGAACTGGTGCGTGACGACCAGCCGGTGGAAACGCCGCGCTTCTCGCACACGTTCATCGGACCGGCTGTCTACACCGACCAGCATCACTTCCAGAAGATGACGTTCGGCGACATCGACAAGAACAAGCAGGATTACGCGACCTCGGCCGATAACGGCTGGATCGCGATGGTCCAGCATTACTTCGCGTCGGCCTGGATTCCGCAGCAGGGTGCGAAGCGCGACATCTACGTCGAGAAGATCGATCCGTCGCTGTACCGCGTGGGCGTCAAGCAACCGCTGCCGACCATCGCGCCGGGCCAGACGGTCAGCGTGTCGGCGCGCCTGTTCGCCGGTCCGGAAGAAGAGCGCATGCTCGAAGGCATCGCGCCGGGTCTGGAACTGGTGAAGGACTACGGCTGGGTTACGATCATCGCGAAGCCGCTGTTCTGGCTGCTCGAGAAGATCCATAGCTATGTCGGCAACTGGGGCTGGTCGATCGTGCTGCTCACGCTGCTGATCAAGGCCGTGTTCTTCCCGCTGTCGGCCGCGAGCTACAAGTCGATGGCGCGCATGAAGGCGATCACGCCGCGCATGCAGGCGTTGCGCGAACGCTTCAAGGGCGATCCGCAAAAGATGAACTCGGCGCTGATGGAGCTGTACAAGACCGAGAAGGTCAATCCGTTCGGCGGCTGTCTGCCGGTCGTGATCCAGATTCCGGTGTTCATCTCGTTGTACTGGGTGCTGCTGTCGTCGGTGGAAATGCGCGGTGCGCCGTGGATTCTGTGGATTCAGGATCTGTCGCAACAGGACCCGTACTTCATCCTGCCGGTCCTGATGGCCGTCTCGATGTTCTTGCAGACCAAGCTGAACCCGACACCGCCGGACCCGGTTCAAGCGAAGATGATGATGTTCATGCCGATCGCGTTCTCGGTCATGTTCTTCTTCTTCCCGGCCGGTCTGGTGCTGTACTACGTCGTGAACAACGTGCTGTCGATCGCACAGCAGTACTACATCACGCGAATGATGGGCAAGTCGAAGGTGAAGCCGGCCTGAGACCCTGTTCGAGGCGGCGGGCGGCAGAGCCCGCCTCCCGTTTGATGCAAGCCGACGCTGGCTGACAGCGCAGCGACAAAAAAGCCGCCCGGCGCAAACCGGGCGGCTTTTTCTATGGGCGCTCGAATCTCAGCTAACGCCTCTATTACTCTTCAGCGCCCTCGCCGTAAAAGCGCTCGATCATTTCCTCGACGAGGTTGCGGTCTTTTGGCATCAGCGACGCGATCTTGGAAGCGAGTTCGATCGTCTCCGGCGTGGGCGGATATTTCTCGCCGCGCGCCAGCGGTCTGCTGCTCGAACCCGGCGGCGGTCCGTAATGAAGCCAATGCTCCTTGACGTTCAACCATTCGGCTAACGTGCGCAGCTTGTCCGGCTTCGGGATCGTCGTGCCGGTGAGCCATTTGTGCGCGGTTTGCGGTGTAACGGGACGCTCGCCGTGATAACGCAGATTGAATTGCTCGGCGAGCTTGGTCCCGCCGCGAATCTTGAGCGGCTCCAGCAGATCCTTCAGCCGTTTGGCGAAGGCGGCTTTTTCTTTGTCGGTTGGCATGGGCCAGATTGTGCAATTCAGCGTCCAACCAGTTGACAACCTGGCAAGCTTAGTCTTAGCGTATTTGAGATAGTTTTAGCTTGTTGCGCGCGTCGGGCAAAGCGTTTTCGGGAATTTGATTTTTTTCGCTTCTTCTTTATCTGGCCGGCTTCTTCGCGCGCTGGTTGTCTTATTTTGTCCTATTGATTCTGAGATATCGCGGTAGCAAACCTAGCTTATTTGAGATAAATCCGATTTGCCCGACAAAGCGCAGACAAACTCGAGTTCCGGTGCTCCGAGCGGTCGCGATATGCGCCCGCGTTACAATGCCTCGCGCTGCGACGACCGGCGCTGTCCCGCCCTTCTCTCCGCTTTTTGCGACATTCCCATGCTGACCACCGACTCCGATCCCATCGTCGCCATTGCTACCGCGCCCGGCCGGGGAGGCATCGGTGTCGTGCGGATTTCGTTCGGGCGCGCGGGCGCGGCAGCGGCCCAGCCGCTCATGCGGACGCTCACCGGCCAGACACTCGCGGCGCGCCACGCCAGCTACGTCCCGTTCCTCGACGGCAGCGGCGCTGCGCTCGACCGCGGCATCGCGCTGTACTTTCCGGCGCCGCATTCGTACACCGGCGAACACGTTCTCGAACTGCAAGGCCACGGCGGTCCGGTCGTGCTGCAACTCGTGCTGCAGCGCTGCATCGACGCCGGCCGTGCGTTCGGTCTGCGGCTGGCCGAGCCGGGTGAGTTCACCCGCCGCGCCTTCCTGAACGACAAGCTGGATCTGGCGCAGGCCGAGGCCGTCGCCGATCTGATCGAGGCCAGCACCGAGGCTGCCGCGCGCTCGGCGGGTCGCTCGCTCGACGGCGCGTTCTCACGCGACATCCATGCGCTGGTCGAAGAGGTGATCACGCTGCGGATGCTGGTCGAGGCGACGCTCGACTTCCCGGAGGAAGAGATCGACTTCCTCGAAGCCGCCGATGCGCGCGGCAAACTCGCGCGCATCCGCGAGCGCCTCGCGCACGTGTTGAGCGAAGCGCGACAAGGCGCGTTGCTGCGCGAAGGTTTGTCGGTGGTGCTGGCGGGCCAGCCGAACGTCGGCAAATCGTCGCTGCTGAATGCGCTGGCCGGCGCGGAGCTGGCCATCGTCACGCCGATCGCGGGCACCACGCGTGACAAAGTCGCGCAGACCATCCAGATCGAAGGCATTCCGTTGCACGTGATCGACACCGCAGGCCTGCGCGATACCGAGGACGAGGTCGAGAAAATCGGCATTGAGCGCACGTGGAACGAGATCGAGCGCGCGGACGTGGTGTTGCATCTGCTCGATGCGCGCACCGGCATGACCGCGGAGGACGAGACGATCGCCGGGCGCTTTCCTGCCGGCGTGCCGGTGGTGCGCGTGCTGAACAAGACGGACCTGACAGGCCTCGCGCCCGCGACGCAAGCGTTCGATGTGGACCTCGATCTCAGCGAGGTGCGGTTGTCGGCGAAACAGGGCGACGGCGTGGCGCTGCTGCGCGACGAGTTGCTGCGGATCGCCGGGTGGCAGGCGGGCGCCGAAAGCGTCTACCTCGCGCGCGAGCGGCATCTGATTGCGTTGCGCGCCGCCGAGGAGCATCTGGCGACGGCCGCGGCGCACGCGGACCAGAACTCGCAGGCACTCGATCTGTTCGCCGAGGAACTGCGGCTCGCGCAGGATCAACTGAACTCGATCACTGGCGAATTCAGTTCGGATGATCTGCTCGGGGTGATTTTCAGCAGATTCTGTATCGGCAAGTAGCTGCGAATTCTGAATGCGGTGACGATGATTGCCAGATAAGGCTTTCAGCGCTTCCCATCCTCTGCGTCGCCGTGCCGTTCGTCAGCCACTGTGAACACAAAAAGGCTTAAATCTTTGGTACACAGCACGCGCAAGGTTTAAAATCGCCGCTGTCCGCGCACCAACGATCCGAGCATGCCCCGCTTAGCCGTCCCCCTCACCGAATCCCAAATCCGCGCGCTCGAGCCGCGCGCGACCCGCTATTGCGTCGCCGACGGCCACGGCCTCGTGATCGAAGTCATGACGACCGGCACGAAGGTCTGGCGCTTCCGCTATACGCTGAACGGCAAACGCCAGCCGCTCGCAACCATCGGCGACTACCGGATGATCTCGCTGCGCGTTGCACGGGCCAAGGCGCAGAAGTATGCGGAGATGGTCGCGCAGGGCATCTCACCGGTCGCCACCGCGCGGCGAGATCGTGGCGCCGAAAGCAAAGCGGACGTTCTGCGCGAAGCGGCCGAGCTTTATCTCGCCACGGCCATGGCGGGCAAGTCGGACGAATATCGCCGCACGACCCGCCGCGCGTTCGACAAGGACGTGTTGCCGGCAATCGGCGGCAAACCGATCAACGCCGTGACCCCCGAGGACATCGTCGCGATCTGCGAGCGGATCAAAAGCCGTGGTTCGCCGAAAATGGCGCTGCACACGCGCAACGTGGTCAAACGGCTCTATGTGTATCTGATCGCCCGGCAACTCACCCACCGCAATCCCGCCGAGGTCGTGCCGGCACGCTCCATCGCCACCTTCGACAGCCGCACCCGCGTGCTCTCCGGCGAAGAGATCGGCACCATGCTGCGCGCGATCGACGCGTCGAGTATTCGCCGACCGCTAAAGCTGGCGCTGCATCTGCTGGTGCTGACGATGGTGCGCAAGTCGGACCTGGTCGAATCGGCGTGGGCGGAATTCGATCTGGACCATGCGGTCTGGACGATCCCCGCCGCGCGTCTGAACGCCGATCGGGATCGCGTTGTTTATCTTTCGCATCAGGCGGTATCGATGCTGCGCGAGCTTCACCGCGCCAAGGCGAGCCGGAACTTCGTATTCCCGAGTGTGAGGGGCGACGACCGGCCCATTGCGAAAAGCACGCTGAACCAGGCGGTCATGGCACTCGGGCTCGAGGTCGAGCATTTCGTGCTGCATGACTTTCGGCGCACGGCGTCGACGCATTTGCGCGAGGTCGCGCAGCGAGATGCAGCACTCGATAGCGCATCGGCGCTTGAGACGGAAAGCCCCTGCCAACAGAATGACGTGACGGAGCAGCGTCGAATCGTTCAGCGTTGGGCGGACTTCGTCGACAGGCAGATTGACGCCGGACGGCAAGCAGTGATCAGTTCGATCTGACTGACATTGGCGAGGTTTTGGCCGGCCTCGACAACTGGCCGCAGCGCCCGAAACCGTTGGTACACAAGTCAACCTAGCGCGGCCGCAAACTACGACTCAGAAAAGAAAAGCACATTCCACATCAGGTTTTAAAGGGCAAGGTTTTGCGCCCTACAAGCCTCCTCTTGCGCACACCTCATTCCGTCCTTCTTTCCCCGATTCCATCGCCTAAACTGAAGCAACGATGCATGTCGATAGGGAGGGTCCGATGTCTGAATCGTTGATCGCTTACTTGATGGGGCCTGCCGTAATGCTGGTGGTCGGCCTTGCCATCTGGGCGGCGTCCCATTATCACCATCACACGCAGCCGCCCAAATACGAGCGCTGGCTGGATACGCACTACGCGGAGTGGCTTCATCACAAACACTGAGCGGTGCATCAAATGACAAGGCCGTCGCATCGAGCGACGGCCTTTTTATCGCGGCGCGCTTTCATTGCGCACGCCCCGGGCGATTACCACCCCGGTTGCGGCTGAGGTTGCCCGTACCCATACTGGCCGGGGGGCGGCGCCCCGCACGCGACATACGCGCGCTGGTACTGGTCGTAGCAGTATCCCGGCGGCGGTCCAGCGTAAACCGGCGCGGGCTGATACGCCGGTTGTGCATAAACAGGCTGTTGATAAGCCACCACCGGCGCCGGATTCAACGCGGACGTCACCACCGCGCCCAACACCGCGCCGCCGATCAGCGCACCAACCACGTCGCCGCCATGATCGTGAGCGGACGCTTGCCCCGCCACGCACAGACTTCCCGCCATCACCAACGCCAATGCGATCTTTTTCATGTTTATCTCCCGCCGTTCAGGCATGGCACCGATTGTGAACGGCATGGGCCGAAATAGATGCTGCAAGTGGTAACGGAACATTACGATACAACTGCAAGTAGCGCGATCGCGCCGGCGCCATGAGCAGCCCGGCTCTGCAGGCTCAAACAATCTCCCGATCAATGTAGAATTCGCCGCATTACCGTCAGATAAATCTGGCGATTCGCAAAGCTTTCCTATCCTTCGATCCAGGCGGACCGATGTCGAACAGCCCCGGGGTCGAAACAACGCCAAAAAAGTAAGGGGCGTGTGCGTGAAACAATGGACCATCCGGCAACGGATTCTGTGCAGCTTCGGGATCGTGCTGATCGTGATGCTGGCAATGGCAATCGTCACGTTTGAGCAGCTCGGCGGCATCGACCGCGACGCAAGGAGCCAGCAGCAGGACTCGATGCCCGGCCTCTACTATGCGACCGCGATGCGAGCGGCCTGGTTCGAAAACTATTCGGTGACGCAGCGTCTGATCTACGTCGACGCGGACCCCGACTCTACCAAGCGCGACTCTGCGCGCCTGCAGGAAGTCCAGCAGACGCTGCAGAAGCTCCTCAATGACTACGGCGTGACGATTTTCCGCGACGTAGACCGGCAACTGTTCAACGATTTCCGCCAGCAGCACACGCAGTACCTGCCCGTGCAGGCGGCGCTGCTGAACACCCTGCCGGGTTCGAAGGAAAACGCCGCGCGTATCTTCGCCACGCAGCTCACGCCGATCTGGGAAACGGGCCGCCTCTCGGTGCGCAAGCTGGTCGAGGACAACAAAACCTACGCGGACGAAGCCGCCGAAAGCATCCGCAATTCGGTCGAGACGACCCGCATCGTGCTGCTGGTGATGATGCTGCTCGCCGCGTTTGTCGCCGTGCTGGCCGGCTACTGGCTGCTGCGCGCCGTCACCACGCCGATGGCCAAGGTGCTGCAGGTGGTCGACGTGATGCGCACCGGCGATCTGACGCAACGCCTGCAACTGAACCGCGCGGACGAAATCGGCGCGCTCGAAGCGGGCTTTAACCGCATGACTGACGAACTCACGGCGCTGGTCGGCCAGGCGCAGAAGTCGGCGATGCAGGTGACTACGTCGGTGACGGAAATCGCCGCGACCTCGCGCGAGCAGCAGGCCACCGCGAACGAAACCGCCGCCACCACCACCGAGATCGGCGCCACCTCGCGTGAAATCTTCGCGACCTCGCGCGATCTGCTGCGCACCATGAACGAAGTCTCGGAAGTGGCGGGCCAGTCGGCGGCGCTCGCGGGCACCGGTCACACCGGTCTTGCGCGCATGGAAGAAACGATGCGCCTCGTGATGGAAGCGGCCGGCTCGGTCAATGCAAAGCTGGCGATCCTCAACGAAAAGGCCAGCAACATCAACCAGGTCGTGGCTACCATCACCAAGGTGGCGGACCAGACCAACCTGCTCTCGCTGAACGCGGCGATCGAAGCGGAAAAAGCCGGCGAATACGGCCGGGGCTTCGCGGTCGTGGCGACCGAGATCCGCCGCCTCGCCGATCAGACCGCCGTCGCGACCTACGACATCGAGCAAATGGTCAGGGAGATCCAGTCGGCGGTGGCCGCGGGCGTGATGGGCATGGACAAGTTTTCCGAGGAAGTCCGGCGCGGCATGCTCGACGTGCAGAACGTCGGCGGCCATCTCACGCAGATCATCCAGCAGGTGCAGCAGCTTGCGCCGCGTTTCTCGATGGTCAACGAGGGCATGCAGACCCAGGCGACCGGCGCCGAGCAGATCACCCAGGCGTTGACGCAACTGTCGGAGGCTGCGCAGCAGACGGCGGAATCGCTGCGCCAGTCGACTCAGGCCATCGATGATCTGACACACGTCGCCAACAGCCTGCGCACCGGCGTGTCGCGCTTCAAGGTGGTGGCCTGACGCGCGCCGCAAGGCGAACCGTCAAAGCCCGCCCTCTTTACGCCCGCCCACACGCTGATGCTTTTCATCCTCTTCACGCTCGATAGCGAACGCTACGTGATCGACGCGACGCAGGTGGAGCGTCTGATGCCGCTCACGCCGCAAGCGCCGCCGAAGGCGATCCCCGGCGCGCCGTCCTGGGTGGCCGGCGTGCTCGATCACGAAGGCGCGCCGCTGCCGCTGATCGACCTGCCGGCGCTCGCGCTCGGCCGCCCCGCCGCGCAACTGATGTCGACGCGCGTCGTGCTGGTGCGCTATCCGCACGCGGGCGCCGTGCGGCTGCTCGCGTTGCTGCTCGAAGGCGCGACCCGCACGATTCGTCTGGATGCCGAAGCATTTCACGAGACCGGCATCGACATGCCGCACGCGCGCTATCTCGGCCCGGTCGCGAGCGACGCGGGCGGCCTGGTGCAGTGGGTTCGTGTCGAGCATCTGCTGCCCGACGACGTCAGGGCGCTGCTGTTTCCCGAGGCGCATGCATGAACGCGCATCACGACAACGCGCTGCTTTATCGACGCTTCGCCGAGCTGCTGCATCGAACCATGGGGCTCGACGCGGCGTCGCTCGGCCATAGTGCGATCGAGCGTGCGGTCGATCAGTGCGCCGCCGCCTGGTACGCGGACGGTCACGCGCAGGCCACGTTCGCCGACTACTGGGACGCGACGCAGAGATCACCGGCGATAGTGCAGGCGCTGATTGAAACCGTGGTGGTGCCGGAGACCTGGTTCTATCGCGACGCCGACGCGTTCAAGGCGCTCGCGCGGCTCGCGCATGAGCGCCTCGACGAGCGTGGCGCGGAGCTGCCGCTGCGCATCCTGAGCCTGCCCTGCTCGACCGGCGAAGAGCCGTACACGATTGCGATGACCTTGCTCGACGCGAGCATCGACGCCACGCGTTTTCGCATCGACGCGATGGATATCAGCGAACGCTCGCTGGCGCTAGCGCAGCGCGCGGTCTACGGACGCAATTCGTTCCGCGGCAATGCGTTCGCGTTTCGCGACGCGCACTTCACGCGCACCGAAGACGGCTGGCGTCTCGCGCCGGGCATCGTCGATACTGTGCGCTTCTCGCGCGCCAATCTGATGCAGCTCGACGCGTCGGCGCTCGGCGTGTACGACTTCGTGTTTTGCCGCAACGTGCTGATTTACTTCGACCGCGAAGCGCAGCAAACCGCGCTGCACGCGCTCAACAGCGTGCTGGCCGAGAACGGCACGCTGTTCGTCGGTCCGGCGGAAACTGGATTGCTGATGCGCCACGGCATGCAGTCCGCGAAGATTCCGTTGGCGTTCGCTTTTCATCGCGCGGCGCCCGACGACCCGCTGTCGAACGGCCGGCCCATCGCCGCGCCGCTTGCCACCGCCGCCGCGCTCGCGATGACCCATTCGCCGTTGCCCGCGCTTGCTCCCGCGCAGGCGTTTACAGCCGAGCCGTTCGCGTGGCCCGATCCACTTGCGCGCGCCGCGCTCGACGGCGTGACGCGAATCGCGCCGCTCGACAGCGCGATGCAATCCAATTTTCGCACCGCGTTCGCGCCTCATCCGCGCAAGCCGTCGACGCCCGCATTGCCGTCACACGGCCCGCAACCGCCGCGAATCGACGCACCAAGCAGCGCGGCCCGCGACACGCTGCGAGCCGCGCACGCGTTAGCCGACGCGGGCCGCCTCACCGAAGCCGCCGCCGCGATCAATGCTTATCTGGAACGCCACGCGCCGCACGCCGACGCGTTCTATCTGCTCGGCGTGCTGGCCGACGCCAACGGCGACACCAACCTCGCGCGCAGCCAGTACCGCAAGGCGCTCTATCTCGATCCGCAGCATGCGGAAGCGCTCGCGCATCTGGCGATGCTCCTCGAACTCGAAGGCGATCGCGACGGTGCGCGCCGGTTGATGCAACGCGCGGCGCGCGCGCAGGGAGCGGCAAGTGCCTGAACATCGCATCGCGGGCTTCGACGATTGCTGGAACCGCATCGGCGTGCGCGGCGATTCGTCGTGCGAGCGGCTCGCCGAATACGTGCGCTGCCTGAATTGCCCCGTGTTCGAAACGGCCGCGGCCAGACTGCTCGAACAGCCGATTCCGCTGGTCGATCTCTCGCGCCACGACCTTCGCGCGCCCGCGCATCAGCAGCGCGACGGACAGGCTGCGGGCGAATCGTCGAGCGAATCGTTCCTCGTGTTCCGCATCGGCGCTGAATGGCTCGCGCTGCCCACGCCGATCTTCAAACGCATCGTGCAGACGCGGTCCATTCATACGTTGCCGCATCGACAGCATCGCGCGGTACTGGGCGTCGTCAACGTTCAGGGCGAATTGCTGGTGTGCCTGTCGCTTGCGCATCTGCTCGGCTTCGAGGGCGGCACCAACGCCGGCACCGCCGCACGCGACGAGGGCGACGAGCGCACGCGTCACGACTTGCCGCGCCTGCTGGTGGTGTCGCGCGGCGAGGAGCACGCGGTATTCCCCGTCGATCAGGTCGACGGCGTGCATCGGCTCGCGCCGGCTACCTTCTGCGCGGCGCCCGCGACGCTGTCGCAAGCGGCCGCCGCGCATACGCGCGCGGTCGCGCCGTGGCGCGGTCTGAGCGTCGGCGTGCTCGACGCCGACGCGCTCTTCGACACGCTGAACCGGAGCCTCGGATGACCGACCCGCGCCGCCCGTCGCTGATCGACCTGTTCCGCGAAGAAGCGCGGACTCAGGCGCGCGTGCTCAACGACGGCCTGCTCGTGATCGAGCGCGTCCCCGGCGACGCCGCCGCGCTCGAGGCCTGCATGCGCGCCGCGCATTCGTTGAAGGGTGCGGCGCGCATCGTCGGCGTGCAGGCCGGCGTCGAACTCGCGCATGCGATGGAGGACTGCTTCGTCGCCGCGCAGGAAGGACGCGCGTGGCTCGACGCCGCATGGATCGACGAGCTGCTGCGCGGCGTCGACATCATCGCGCGCATCGGCAACGATGAAAACGAATCGGCGCGCGACGCGGTCGACGCGTGCGTGGCCGCGTTGCAGGCGCGTGTGGCGGCAGTCTTGCCGCATGGCGCGGCGGTGCGGCGCGATGCGGCGGAGCCGACATCCGACGCGGTCGCTGAATCATCAGCGACTGCAAGCAAAGCTGCCGCCGACACCGACACCGACACCGATGCCGCGTTCAACCTGCTGGCGGGCGCGCTGCGCGCCGAAGCCACGACCACGCACGCCGCGTCCGTCACGCCCGCGAGCGCCGTGGCCGACACGCCCCCTGCACCACCCGCAACGGCCAACACCGCCAGCAGCACAACCGCCGAATCCGGCCGCATGCTGCGCGTGCGCGCCGACAACCTCGACCGCCTGCTGTCGCTGTCCGGTGAATCTCTGGTTGAATCGCGCTGGCTGAAGCCGTTCGCGCAATCCATGCTGCGCGTCAAACGCGTGCAGCGCGACAGCACCCACGCGCTCGACCAGTTGCACGAAGCCCTCGCCGACCAGAAGCTCGACCCGCGCGCGCATGCCGCGCTCGAAGAACTGCGGCGCCTTACGACCGAGTCGCAGCATCTGCTCGGCGAACGTCTCGCCGATCTGGAGAGCTTCGATCGCCGTTCGACGCATCTGTCGCAACAGCTTTACGACGCCGCGCTGCAATGCCGGATGCGCCCGTTCGGCGACGGCACCAGCGGACTCGCGCGCATGGTGCGCGACGTGGCGCGTTCGCTCGGCAAGAAAGTGCGCTGGCATCTGGTCGGCGAATCGACCCAGGTGGACCGCGACATCCTCGATCTGCTCGAAGCGCCGCTCGGTCACATGCTGCGCAATGCGCTCGACCACGGCATCGAAGCGCCCGCCGTGCGGCTCGCGCGCGGCAAGCCGGAAGAAGGCACGCTCACGCTCGACGCGCGTCACATGGCCGGCGCGCTGCTGATCACCGTTTCCGACGACGGCGCGGGGATCGATCTCGCCGCGCTGCGGGCGTCGATCGTGCGCAAGAAGCTGGCGAGCGAGGAGACGTCCGCGCGTCTGTCGGAAGCCGAACTGCTCGAATTCCTGTTCCTGCCCGGCTTCTCGCTGCGCGATCAGGTGACCGAGGTGTCGGGCCGCGGCGTCGGGCTCGACGCGGTGCTCGACGTCGTCAAGCGCGTGCGCGGCACGGTGCGGATCACCCACGAGCCGGGGCTCGGAACACGCGTGCAATTGCAGTTGCCGCTCACGTTGTCGGTAATCCGCAGCCTGCTGATAGAAGTCGCGGGCGAGCCCTACGCGGTGCCGCTCGCACACGTGAACCGCACCTTGCAGGTGAGCCGCGCGGACATCGAACTGCTCGAAGGACATCAGCACATCGCGTTCTCGGGCCGGCGCATCGGCGTGGTCACCGCGCACCAGATTCTCGACACCGCCCCGCCCGCCGATGACAGCGGCGCGGTCTGCATGATCGTGATCGGCGACGGCCCGCAGACTTACGGCGTGGTGGTCGACCGTTTTCTCGGCGAGCGGATGCTGGTCGTGCAGCCGCTCGCCCCGCGTCTCGGCAAGATCCGCAACATTACGGCCGGCGCGTTGATGGAGAACGGCGATCCGGTGCTGATCGCCGATGTCGACGACTGGCTGCGTTCGGTCGAACGGCTCGTCGCGGGCGGCGCTCTGAAGCATGCGCAGCCCGGCGGCGCCTTGAACGCGCGGCGCGCCGCGCGCCGCGTGCTGGTGGTCGACGATTCCCTCACCGTGCGCGAACTCGAACGCAAGTTGCTGGCCACGCGCGGTTACGACGTGACGATCGCCGTCGACGGCATGGACGGCTGGAACGCGGTGCGCGGCGAACGCTTCGACCTCGTGATCACCGACATCGACATGCCGCGCATGGACGGCATCGAGCTCGTCACACTGATCAAGCGCGATCCGCAGTTGCACGCGCTGCCGGTGATGATCGTGTCGTACAAGGATCGTGAAGAGGACCGCCGCGCCGGGCTCTACGCGGGCGCCGATTATTATCTGGCGAAAGGCAGTTTCCATGACGAAGCACTGCTCGATGCCGTGCATGATTTGATCGGCGAGGCCTACGGGTAACACTCATGAAGATCGGAATCGTCAACGACATGCCGCTCGCCGTCGAGGCGTTGCGGCGCGCGCTCGCGGCGCGCCACGATTACGACGTGCTGTGGGTCGCGCAGGACGGCCAGCAGGCGGTCGACTTTTGCGCCGCGCAACGGCCCGACATCGTGCTGATGGATCTCGTGATGCCGAATGTCGACGGGATCGAGGCCACGCGCCGCATCATGGCGCGCGCGCCGTGCGCGATCCTGATCGTCACCGTCGACGTGGGCGCGAACGCGTGGCGCGTCTACGAAGCGATGGGCGCGGGCGCGCTCGACGCCGTCGATACCCCGTCGCTGAGCGGCCCCGACGCGCACAGGAGCATCGCCATGCTGATCGCGAAGATCGACCGCATCGGCGCGCTCATCAAGGAACGTCATGCGCCCGGCGCGGCGGCCGCCGCGGGCATCGCGCGCGTGAGCAGTCGCGATGCGCCGTTGGTGGCAATCGGCGCGTCGGCGGGCGGCCCGGCCGCGCTCGCCGTCCTGCTCGCCGCGCTGCCGAAGGATTTCAACGCGGCAACCGTGATCGTGCAGCATGTCGACGCCGCGTTCGCGGCCGGCATGGCGGACTGGCTGAACCAGCAATCGGCGTTGCCGGTGCGCATCGCGCGGGAAGGCGACCGGCCACAAGCGGGCGTCGTGCTGCTCGCCGCCACCGACGATCATCTGCATCTGAAACTGCCCGAGGTGCTCGGCTACACGCGCGTGCCGGAAGAAACGCCGTATCGCCCTTCCGCCGACGTGTTTTTTCACAGCGTGGTAGCACGCTGGCCGGCGCGCGCAATCGGTGTACTGCTGACCGGCATGGGCCGAGACGGCGCGATCGGCCTGAAGGCGATGCGCACCAAGGGCTACCACACGATCGCGCAGGACGAGGCGACCAGCGCGGTGTACGGCATGCCGAAGGCGGCAGCGGCGCTCGACGCCGCCGCCGCGATCCTGCCGTTGCCGCGCATTGCCGCCGCGTTGGCAGCGGCGGTCAGCGCCCGATAGAACACAACCAGGCCACCGACGAGCCCGATTCACTGACATTCATTCTGACTGAACAACATGGACACCCCGAAACCGCATCAGCACGCCGCCGCGCGGAGCCTCGCAGAAGACGACGCGAACCCGCAGACGCTCGCGGAGAACGCGGACGACGCGCCCAATCTCGCCATCGACGACGCGTTGGCGCGCATCCTCGGCACTCCGCCCGCGGCGGAGTGCCCGATCATGGTGTTGCTGGTCGACGACCAGGCGATCATCGCCGAGGCGATCCGCCAGGCGCTGGCCAGCGAAGCGAGCGTCGACTTCCACTATTGCGCGTCGCCCGAAGAAGCGGTGCTGTGCGCCGAGGAAACGCGCGCGACCGTGATCCTTCAGGACTTGGTGATGCCGGGTACGGACGGCCTCACGCTGGTGCGGCAATACCGGCAGAATCCGGCGACGCGCGATATTCCGATCATCGTGCTGTCGACGAAGGAAGAGCCGCTCGTGAAAAGCGCGGCCTTCGCAGCCGGCGCGAACGATTATCTGGTGAAGCTACCGGACCGTATCGAGCTGATCGCGCGTATCCGCTATCACTCGCGCTCCTATCTGAACCTGGTGCAACGCGACGAGGCTTACCGGGCGCTGCGTCAATCACAGCAGCAGTTGCTCGCGACCAACCTCGAATTGCAGCGGCTCACGCATTCGGACGGGCTGACGGGTTTGTCGAACCGGCGCTACCTCGATCAGTATCTGGCCGCCGAATGGCGTCGCGGCATGCGCGACAGAACCGCAATCGGCTTCCTGATGATCGACGTGGATAACTTCAAGGCCTACAACGACACCTACGGGCACGTCGCCGGCGACGAAGTGCTCAAGCGCGTCGCGCAAACCGTCGAATCATGCCTGGGACGCTCGCCGGATCTCGCGGCGCGCTTCGGCGGCGAAGAGTTCGCGGTGGTGGTGCCGGGCACGTCGGCGGGCGGCTTGCGGCTGCTGGCGGAAAAGATGCGCCTCGCGATCGAGGGCTTGGCGATCACGCATTCGGGTTCCGCGACCGGCATCGTGACGATCAGCGTCGGCGCGGCGACGCGCGTGCCGTCGCAGACCGAGCCGGTGACGACGCTGATCGAAGCCGCCGATGTGGGCCTCTATCGGGCCAAGCGGGATGGGAAGAATCAGGTGGCCGTGAGCGACTGAGTGGTTTGAGCGGCGCTTGAGGTTGCGGCGCTGCGGGATAAAAAACGCGCGCGGCGAGAATTGCCGGGCGCGTTTTTTATTGACCGCGCGGTGGGTGTTTCGCGCTGTCCGCGCCGCGCGTTCGCTCGCCTTCAGGCGGCCTTGGCGCGTGCATAACGCGCAGCCGGCAGCTTGTGCGACAGATTCGGCTGCAGATGCTGGCGAGCGCTGTTCAGCCGCTCCCAGTCGGCCGCATCCGGCAACGAAGGGATCGTCACCAGTTCGCCCTGGTCGAAACCGACGAGCGCCGCATCCACCATGTCTTCGGCGGTCATCACGATCTGCGCGGGCAGATGCTCGACCGCCAGCCCCGCGCGATCCCAGAATGCCGTGCTGGTGGCGCCCGGCAGCACGGCCTGCAAGCGTACGCCCTTGCCGCCCACTTCGTGATGCAGCGACTGCGTCAAGTTCAGCACATACGCCTTGGTGCCGCTGTACGTGCCGTTCAGCAGTTCGGGCGACAGCGCCACGATCGACGAAATATTGATCACGGCGCCCTGCCCCCGTTCGACAAATCCGGGGACGGCCGCCGCCGTCAGGCGCGTGAGCGCGGTCACGTTCAGGTCGATCATCTTCTCCAGCTCGTCGACGTCCGAATCGATCAGCGGGGCCGTTGCGCCGACGCCCGCGTTGTTGACCAGCATCGTGATCGCGCGATCCGCGCGCAGCCGCTCTTCGATCCGGCGCACGTCGCCCTTGACGGTCAGGTCGGCTGCCACGGATTCGACATGGCGCCCGGTTTCCCGCGTCAGCCGCTCGGCCAGGCCATTCAGACGCTGCACGTCGCGCGCGACCAGAATCAGGTCATAGCCGCGCCGCGCGAGGCGGTCCGCGTAAACCGCGCCGATACCCGACGACGCGCCCGTCACCAATGCTGTCCCTTTGCTTGCTTGCGTTGCCATTTGAAGCTCTCCTTGCGGGTTCGGCGCATCGTGCCGATGCCCTGTCCGATGAATGGAAAAACTATGAGCCACCACTGCCGCCTCTTTTCCGTTCGGCATCGCGGTGTTGACGAAGCAAGTCTAGGCGCGTAGTCTTTTGTCTCAAATGTCGTATTTACCTCGTTTTAGGACATCATCATGAGGCATGTCGGCGTGGTGGTTTTTCCCGGCTTCCAGATCCTCGATATGGTCGCGGTCTCCATATTCGAACTGGCGAATCTGGAGGCCGATCAGCCCGAGTACGAGGTTGAGGTGATCTCCGAGCATGGCGGGATGGTGCGCAGTTCGGCCGGTGTCGAGATCGCCACGCGACCGTTCGGCGAACCGGCGTATGACACGGTGATCGTCACGGGCGCGATGCAGATCGCGCCGTCATCGCCGGGCCTGCTGGCGTTTCTGAACGATGCGCTCACCGCCTCGCGCCGCACCGCGAGCATCTGCACCGGCGCCTTCGTGCTGGCTGAGGCCGGGATTCTCGACGGCCGTCACGCGACCACCCACTGGGCGCATGCGCGTGACCTGCAACGACGTTTCCCCGGCGCGCGGATCGACGACGACCGCATCTTCATCGTCGACGGCGCGGTCTGGACGTCGGCCGGCATGACGGCGTGCATCGACCTGTGTCTGGCGCTCGTCGAGAGCGATCTCGGCGTGGACGTCTCGCGCGCGATCGCGAAGAAACTCGTGGTGTATCACCGGCGCGCCGGCGGGCAGTCGCAATTTTCAGCCATGCTGGACCTCGAACCGAAATCCGACCGCATCCAGAACGCGCTGTCGTATGCGAAAAGCCATCTGCGTGAGCCGTTGACAGTCGAACAACTGGCCGACATCGCGCATCTGAGTCCGCGCCAGTTCAGCCGCGCGTTTCGCGACGAGACCCGTCAATCGCCGGCCAAGGCGATCGAGGCGTTGCGCGTCGAAGCCGCACGTTCCATGCTGGAAGCGGGCCGCCATTCGATGGAAGCGGTTGCGGCCGAGACCGGCTTCATCGACACCGAGCGGATGCGGCGCGCTTTTCTGCGCGCCTACGGACAGCCACCGCAAACAATCAAGCGCGCGGCACGCGCGCTGTAACAGATGTCGTGGACAATACCGGCGAAAGCGCCCCACCCAACATGAACCCTGCAACCAGCAAAGGAAACGCGATGACCTACGACGCCAACAATCCCTTCGCACGGATCCTGCGCGGCGAATTGCCCTGCATCAAAGTGGCCGAAAGCGATGCGGCACTCGCCTTCATGGACCTGATGCCGCAAGCCGACGGTCATCTGCTGGTCGTGCCGAAAGAGGCGGTGGCCGAGATATTCGAGTTGTCGGAAGCGTCGCTGGTGGCGAGCATGCGCATGACCCAGAAGCTCGCGATCGCTGTGCGCGCCGCGTTGCGCCCCGACGGCGTTTTCATCGGACAATTCAACGGCGCGGCGGCCGGACAGACCGTGCCGCACGTCCATTTTCACGTGATCCCGCGCTGGGAAGGCCAGGCGCTGAAGATGCATGCGCGCGACGTCGCCGACGCGGACACGCTCGAAGCAGTTGCCAAGCGCATTCGCGCGCACTGGCGCGCCGACTGACGGCGGAAGCCGGTCTTGGTCATACGCCGTAACATGTGTAAAAGGCTTTGAAACCAGCGGCGTTTGCGGCGCGGCTAGACTGTGATTGCCTTGTAGCCTTCAAGGCATTGAGTGTGGATCTCTTTTTTAGCCTGCCGAAACGGCAGGCTTTTTTCTTGGCGGTTCACGCGGGAACCGCGCAAGTATTCAGCGAACCCCGCGCGCGTCAAAGACGGTGCCGCTCGCGACGCAGCGGATGCCGCCAGTCAATACGTCGATGTCTCGAAGGCACGGGGCGCATGTCGTGCAAATGGCGGTGTTCCTGCCACAATTCGTCCGAAAAAAGAAACGCGACGATGAGCAGCGGAATGACTAGAAAAGCGCCCAATATCAAGTGCTCGATCACAGTGGCCTCCGATCGCGGGAGCATGAATTCATTGTAGAGCACCGCACGTGCCCATTCAGCGCCGCGGCGTTTTTAAAATCACTCGCACCGCGCGACGCCCTGCCCGCGCCGCTCTCCGCTCTGCTTGTGTTTCGAACGCTGTTTGCAATAACGCGCGCTGAAACCGCGCGACGTTGCAAGAACTCCACTCACCGCGCCCTGACTAACAGAAGCACGCCTGCGCACCTGCCGCAGACCCGCGCACTCAAACCATCGGCTTTCGAGGGGATTCCAATGACGATCGAACGCAGCAGACTGGTTCGAAGAGCCATACGAAACCTTCTCCGAACTGACCCAGCTCTACGATCAGCACGTGCACGATCTCCGCGAACGGCGCTTCGTCGCGATCGACAACACCGGCCAAACCGTCGGTGTCGTCGAACTGATCGAGTTGGACTACATCCACCGGCGCGGCGAGTTCCAGATCATCATCGCGCCGCAAGCACAGGGGCGCGGCTATGCCACCGTCGCGACATGGCTCGCTATCGACTACGCGTTCTCGGTGCTGAACATGCGCAAGATCTATCTGATCGTCGACAAATCGAATACCGCAGCCATCCACATCTACGAGAAATGCGGCTTCAGGCACGAAGCCGAGCTGATCGAGGAATTTTTCGGCAACGGCCAGTATCACAATGCGTTGCGCATGTGCGTGTTCCAGTCGGAGTTTTTCGGGTCCGATAAGCGGTTCGATTGAGCTCGCGATCCCGTGCGAGGGCGCCTGCACGGGACGCGCCGCTGGGTTGCCTCGCTCACCTGGCACTATTTAAGTCCTGCATCTGCCCCGTTACTTCGTATTTCTGATCAACCAGCTTGAATGACTTTGTGTGCAATGCACAAAGTGTCTATTTTATTTGTATTAACTCGCTTAATTGATCCTGCGCGTTTACGCCAATATGTACCGCAAAGCTTTACTGGTTAAAGCGCCGCGCGATACGTAGCTTTTATTTATTCGCTTCAATGCCGTTCGTTTCAGACGCTGCCTAAGGTTTAAGCACCGCTCGTCGCCGGTGCGACAATTCGCCGCTGTTGCGACTGCACACAAGATGTGCTTGTCGTTCTTTCGCGTTCTCCTAAAGTGTTAGTTGCGGGTTCAACGTTAAAGTTAAATACATAGCTAACCTGAGTATCCGCCCCGCACCGGAGGTCAATATGAAAGCACGTTTCGCCCTTGTTTTCGCCATTGCGAGTTTGGCTGCCGCGACTGTTCAGGCGCAAGACGTCGTGATCAAGCCGCAGCAAACCATCCAGTTCAAGGCCAATGCGTATGGCTGTCTGTCGAAAGACAAACTCGACGCCGCCGACCACCATGCGCAAGCCGGTGAACAGCAAAAAATGCAGGAATTCTTCTCAGGATATCAATGCGTTTCGACACCGCAGAACTCGGATTTCCGGGTCGTGCGCGTGGTCGGCCACGATGTCGAATTCGTGAATTCCGGCAATAGCGATACGCAAGGCCTCTGGGCGAACGACCGGTTTATCAAGCAATAAACTGAACGCTTGCATTCCGGCAAAGCGCCGGAATGCGATTTCGTACATATGCATCCTCTGGCGATTAAAAGCCGGCGGTGTTGAACTTGCGAGTTAAATAAAGCGGCTTGGGCATTGAATGCCCGAGCCGCTTTATTTTGTCCGCAGCTGGCGGCATTCCCCATAGGGGCAAAAGAAAAAAGCCGATGCGGATTATCAGTCCGCATCGGCAGTACGCCTTCTCGCAAAGCGCAGGAACAACCAACAAAAACAATCAACAGGAACCAGCACTACCACGATCACGTGTCGCTCAATGCGAATCGCGCGGCACCGGCGCGCCGCTCGATCCGACCAGAAAGTCGAGATCCGCACCCTGATCCGCTTGCAGCACGTGTTCGACGTAAAGCCTGTAATAGCCGCGTTCAGGCAGATCGGGCGCCTGCCATGCGGCACGCCGGCGCGCGAGTTCGTCGTCGCTCACGTCCAGATGCAGGCGGCGTGCCGCAACGTCCAGTTCGATCATGTCGCCGGTCTGCACGAACGCGAGCGGACCGCCCGCCGCCGCTTCGGGCGACACGTGCAGCACCACCGCGCCGTAGGCCGTGCCGCTCATGCGGCCGTCGGAAATCCGCACCATGTCCGTTATGCCCTTTTGCAGCACCTTTTTCGGCAGCGGCATGTTGCCGACCTCCGCAAAGCCCGGATACCCCTTCGGCCCCGCGCCCTTGAGCACCATCACGCAGTGCTCGTCGATATCGAGCGACTCGTCGTCGATCTTCGCGTGCAGTTCCTCGATATTCTCGAACACCACCGCCCGACCGCGATGCCTGAGCAGCGCCGCCGTGGCCGCGGACGGCTTGATCACCGCGCCGTTCGGCGCAAGGTTGCCCTTGAGCACCGCAATGCCCGCCTCCGGCTTGAACGGCTCGGCGAACGTCGTGATGACCTTCTCGTCGTGATTCGGCGCGTTGCGCACGTTGTCCCAGATCGTCTTGCCGTTCACGGTCAGTGCATCGCGATGCAGCAACCCCTGCTCGCCGAGCTGCTTCAACACCGCCGGCACACCACCCGCGTAGTAAAAGTCTTCCATCAGATATTCACCCGACGGTTGCAAATTCACGAGACACGGCACGTTCGACCCTAGCTCCCAGTCCTCCAGCGACAACGGCACGCCGATGCGTTTGGCCAGCGCGATCAGATGCACGACCGCATTGGTCGAGCCGCCGATTGCCGCATTCGTGCGGATCGCGTTTTCAAACGCTTGCCGCGTGAGGATCTTGTCCATCGTCAGATCCTCGCGGACCATTTCCACGATACGCCGGCCCGCGAGATGCGCGAGCACCTGGCGACGCGCATCGACCGCGGGAATCGCCGCGTTGTGCGGCAGACCCACGCCGAGCGATTCGACCATCGACGCCATCGTCGACGCGGTGCCCATCGTCATGCAGTGGCCGCGCGAGCGGTTCATGCATGACTCGGCTTCGGTGAATTCCTCCTGCGTCATCGAACCGGCGCGCACTTCCTCCGACATCTGCCACACGCCCGTGCCCGAGCCGATCTGCTTGCCGCGAAACCGGCCGTTGAGCATCGGCCCGCCCGACACCGCCAGCGACGGCAGATTGCACGACGCCGCCCCCATCAATAGCGCCGGCGTGGTCTTGTCGCAGCCGACCAGCAGGATCACGCCGTCCATCGGATTGCCGCGAATCGACTCCTCGACATCCATCGACGCGAGGTTGCGAAACAGCATCGCGGTAGGCCGCAAGTTGGTCTCGCCAAGCGACATCACCGGAAACTCGAGCGGCAAGCCACCCGCCTCATGCACGCCTTTCTTCACGTATTCCGCCAGCTCGCGGAAATGCGCATTGCACGGCGTCAGTTCGGACCACGTATTGCAGATGCCGATCACCGGGCGTCCGTCGAATTCATCGTGGGGGATGCCCTGGTTTTTCATCCACGACCGATGGATGAAGCCGTCGCGGTCCTTCAGGCCGAACCACGCCTGACTGCGCAACGGCTTTCTGGTCTGGTTCGAATCGGCCATGACATCTCCCTATGGACACGCCCTGCAAGCCGGACTCGCGTCAGTGCACGCGCTTGCTGCGGCGGAACTGGTCGAACAGCACCGCCAGCAGCAGAATGCCGCCGCGAATCAGGTACTGGTAGAACGTCGGCACGTTAAGCAGGCTCATCGCGTCCTGCACCGAGCCCATGATCAGCACGCCGACCAGCACACCCGAAATCGTCGCGACACCGCCCGTCAGCGAAACGCCGCCGAGCACGCACGCCGAGATCACGCCGAGTTCCAGCCCGACCGACGTCTTCGGGTCGCCGAGACTCATACGCGAGGCCAGCATCACGCCCGCGAAGCCGGTCACGAGTCCTTGCAACACGAACACTGTGATCTTGATCCGCGTGACAGGCAAGCCTGCCAGCAAGGCCGCCTCGCCATTGCCGCCGACGGCCAGCACGTTCTTGCCGAACACAGTTTTCTTCAGCAGGAAGCCGAACAGCAGGAAGCCGACGATGTTGCTCCAGATCGGAAACGAAATGCCGAGGAACGAGCCGCCACCGAGGTCGAAGAAACGCTCTTCGGAGATCATCACCGCGTCGCCGTTCGACGTGATGTACGCGAGGCCGCGTACGACTTCCATCATCGCGAGCGTCACGATCAGCGAGTTGATCTTGTAGCGCGCGACCAGCACGCCGTTCACGAGACCGACCGCGCCACCCGCGAGCACGCCGGCCGCGACGCCGAACAGCACGCTATGCGTCGCGGTGATCAAGGTGGACGCCACCACGCCGGCGAACGCGACGATCGACGCCACCGACAGATCCACTTCACCGAGCGCGAGGACGAACATCATCGTCACTGAGATCGAGCCGATCAGCGTGACGGAAAGCAGCAAGCCCTGGATATTGCGCGAGCTGAGAAAGTCAGGGACGGTGAACGACAGGACCGCGAACAGGATGACGAACACCATCACGATGCCGGACTTGTTGATCAAATCCCAGGTGCGCGCGACGCGCGCGCTCAGGCCGGCTGAGGCGACGGCTGGGGCCGTGGAGTCGGTTGAAGGTGTGTTCATGATGTGTGTTTCCGTTTCAATGGCGCGATTCAGTTGCGTGCTTTCGTTGTCGTGCTTTCGTTTTGCTTGCTTGGATCGAGTCGGGCGAGCGGGGCGGCGTCAGCGCGGCAGCGCGAGCTTGATCAACGCATCTGGGGTGGCCTGCGTCTTGGGCAGATCGCCGACGATGCGGCCTTCCTTCATCACGATCACGCGATCCGTGACGCCGATCACTTCGGCCAGATCGCTGGACACGACGATCACCGTGCGGCCCGCATCGGCGAGCCCGTACAGCAGCCCGTAAATCTCGCTGCGCGCGCCGACATCGATGCCGCGCGTGGGCTCGTCCATCAGGAACACGTCGATGTCTTCCGCGAGCCAGCGCGACAGGATCACCTTTTGCTGATTTCCGCCGGACAGCGTGCCGATCGGCGTGTCACCGTTGCGCGTCTTGATCGCGAGCTTGCCGATGAACTCCCTGGCGGTCTGCGCTTCCTTGCGGCCGTTGAGTACGTGGAAGCGGCTGAAATGGCGGCGGCAACTGATGTTGAGGTTGTCCGATACCGAGGCGATCGACACGATGCCTTCCTGCTTGCGATCCTCCGGACATAGCGCGACACCTGCGCGCACGGCATCGCGCGGCGTGGCGAAGCGCACCCGCTTGCCTTTGAGCGTGATCTCGCCGGCGGCCGGTTTGACCGCGCCGTAGATCAGCTTCATCAGTTCGGAACGGCCCGCGCCGACCAGTCCGAAGAAGCCGACGATCTCGCCTTTGCGCGCCGCGAACGAAGCCGGCTCGCGCAAGCCCGGTCCCATCAGACCATTGACGTCGAGTTGCACGTCGCCGAGTTCGCGCGAGCGGTAGCCGTACACGTCCGCGATCGATCGGCCCACCATGCAGCTGATCAGCCGGTCGCGATCGAGTCCGTCGCCCGCTTCGAACGTGTCGATGCGGCGGCCGTCGCGAAACACCGTGACGCGATCGCACAGCTCATACACTTCGTCCATCCGGTGCGTGACGTAGATGATCGCGCGGCCTTCGGCTTTCAACGCGCGGATGATCCGAAACAGTTGCGTGGTCTCGCGCGACGACAGCGAACTGGTGGGTTCGTCGAACGCGATCACGCGCGCGTCGCGCATCAGCGCCTTGCCGATCTCGATCATCTGCCGCTGGCCGATCGACAGATTCTTCACCTGCTGCGACGGATCGATCTTCTCGCCGAGCCGTTCCAGCTCACGCACCGCACGCGCGACCAGCGCCTTTTCGTCCAGTACACCGAAACGATTAGGTAGCGCACCGAGCATCAGGTTTTCCGCAACGGTCAGTTCCGGCACCAGATGCAGTTCCTGATAGATGATTGCGACGCCCGCCGCGATGGCCGCTTTGGTCGTGGCGAACTGCTGCACGACCCCATCGAGCGAAAGAGTGCCCGCCGCCGGCTGATTCACGCCGGACAGCACCTTCAGCAGCGTCGATTTGCCGGCGCCGTTTTCGCCCATCAGGCCATGCACTTCGCCGCGCCGCACCTCAAGCGACACCTGGTCGAGCGCGAGCACGCCGGGAAAACGCACGGTGATGCCGTCGAGTTGCAGATACGACGTGGCGTCAGAAGCGGGCAAGGGCGAGGGCGCCTGCGCCGACAGCGCCGCTGCGTCGCTGTGGGACTCGGTGGGTAAGGACGTCATCGAAAAAACCTCGAACGGGTGGACAACTGTGCTCACAACAGCGCGGGCCGGTCTCGCGTGAGCGCGAGGCGGCCCGCCAGAACCGGCGGACTCGAACCCGGCTTAAATGCCGAGTTCTTTTCGCACGTCCTGCCAGTTGCTGCGCACCATCAGCTTGCCGGTGGTCTGCGTATCGGCGGGCGGCTGCTTGCCGTCCTTGATCCACTCGATGAGGTTCTCCGTGCTTTCCTTGCCGTGGTTGGTCGAGCTCACGGCGATCGTGCCGAAGAAGCCGGTCGGTTCCTTCTTCTGGAATTCGGCGAAGGCTTCGCCGGCATCGTTGATGCCGACGCCGATCACGTCCGCCGCCGGAATATGCAGCTGTTCGGTCGCGCGCACGCCGCCCAGCACGCTTTCCTCGTTGAGCGCGAAGATCACCCACTTCTTGATGTTCGGATGCTGCGCGAGCACCGGCGATGATGCGTTGAAGCCGCCTTCGTCATCGGTTGTCTTTTGCGGGGCGTCGAAGATGTTTTCCTTCTTGAAGCCGCCCGCCAGCAGCGATTGCGTCGCGCCGTCGGTGCGTAGTTTCGCGGTCGGCAGTTCGTAGTTCGTGATGCGCAGCGCGCCGACTTCTTCAGGTTTCCAGCCGCGCCGCTTCATTTCGTCGGTGATCGCCTGGCCGACCTGGTTGCCGATCTTGACCGCGGACATGCCCAGATGCGGCACGTTCGGCAGCGGCTTGCCGGTGGAATCCACCAGTTGATCGTCGACGGTGACGAACTTCATGTTGTAGCGCTTCGCGCGCGCCTGAATCGCCGGTCCGAGACGCACGTCGGGCGCGCAGATCACGAAGCCCTTGGCGCCTTGCGCGCCGAGGTTATCGATTGCGGCCAGCACTTTTTCACCGTCCGGCGTGCCGATGTTCACGACCGAAAAGCCGTCCTTCTGACCGAGCGCGGTAGCGGCTTTCTGTTCATTGATGAACCACGCCTGTTCCGGCATCTTCACGAGGAAGCCGACTTTGAGCTGCTGATCCGCGTGCGCGGAAAGCTGCACGGCGAACGGCGCAGCGAGGGCGGCGGCGGCCATCGCGGTGAGGGTCAAACGGCGAAGCTTGCTGGTCATGCCTGTCTCCTGAGGTTGAAAAGCTGCATTGATTTCGTTGGTTTGCAGCAGGGCTATGCGCGGCGGGGTCAGCCGGGGCGCGAATGAGGCGTGGGATGCGAGGTGCATCGAACTGCTGCTGCGCGATATGCGGCGCGGAGTGCGGAGTAATGCGTGACGGTCATCGCGATCAGCCCGCCACGTAGGCCGTTTTCACGGCCGTCCAGAAGGCTGCGTCGGTCGCGCCATAGGCGGACGCCTTGCGGCCGCCGCCGGGCGCGTGGTGCTCGACGGCGGTGGTGGGCAAATTGATCGTGACGAGCCCGCTCTGAATGTGGCGGCGGAAATGCCGCGCCCGTTCGAGCGAGCGCGTGCAGATGCCGGCGCACAGGCCATAGGTCGTGTCGTTCGCGAGATGCAGCGCGTGGTCGTAGTCGTCGGCGCGCAGCACGACGGCGAGCGGGCCGAAGATTTCCTCGCGCGCAATGCGGTGCTCGGGTTCGCCGATGAACAGCGCCGGTTCGAAAAAGTAGCCCCGCGTTGCACGCTCCAGCGGCTGGCCGCCGCGCAGCAGGTGCGCGCCTTCCTGTTGTCCGATGCGCACGTAGTCGAGGTTGCGCTCCAGTTGCGCGGCGTTCGCCACCGGCCCGATATCCGTGCCGCGCTTCAACGCGTGATCGACCGAGAGCTTGGCGAGCTTCGCGCGCAACGTGTCCACGAACGGCTCGAACACCGCGCGCTCGACGATCAGACGGGCCGCCGCCGTACAGCGTTGCCCGGCCGAGCCATACGCGCCGTTCAACGCCGCGTCGACCGCGTTGTCGAGATCGGCGTCGGCCAGCACCACGAGCGGATTCTTGCCGCCCATCTCCAGTTGCACGCGCGCCTGGCGGGCGGCGGCGGCCTGCAATACGCGCGTGCCGGTTTCCGTCGCGCCAGTGAAGCTGATCGCCGCCACCAGCGGATGCGCGACGATCCGCGCGCCGACCTGCCGGCCGCTGCCCATCACGAGATTGAACACGCCCGCGGGCAGGCCGGCGCGGCTGATGATCGAAGCCAGCGCCGCCGCGCAAGCCGGCGTCGATTCGGCCGGCTTGAAGACGACGCAATTGCCGTGGGCGAGCGCGGCGCCGATCTTCGCGGCGGCGATCGCCAGCGGTGCGCTCCACGGCGCGATGATGCCGATCACGCCGAGCGGCTCGCGCGTCACGTCGATTTCGACGCCGGCGCGCGCCGACGCCAGCGGCTCGACAAACGCGCGCAACGCCTCGGCGGCGCACAGCTTGAAAATCTGGCCGGCGCGCGTCGCTTCGGCTAGCGCTTCGGGCAAGGTCTTGCCGACTTCGCGCGCAAGCAGCCGACCGAGTTCGTCGCGGCGCGCGAGCATCTCGGTGCCGATCGCATCGAGTGCATCCGCGCGGCGCTGCGCCGACGCCAGCGACCAGTCGCGAAACGCCGCATGCGCCGCTTCGATCGCCGTATCGGTCTGCCGCACGTCCGCCCGCACATATTCGCCGACCGGTTCGTCCAGGTCCGACGGGTTGAACGACACGCCTGCGGTCGCGCCCGTCTCCCATCCGCCATTGATGTAATGGCGAAACGGGCTGGCAACGAGCGGAACGAGCGGATCGCGGTTCATCGACGGATGGGCGTCACGTGGGAGTCCTGGAAAGTCCACGAATGGTATGAGCGGCCCCAATAACTTTCCAATCCCTTTTTAAGCCATCCCGATATCAGTTTCGGTATGGCATCATGGAGACCCTGACCCGGCCAAACCGCCGGGCAAAGGCGGCCCGAGGCCGTTCACCGAAAAAATAAAGCTGGGAGACAACCGATGACGCGTAGCTACTCGAACTGGTTCGTCCGCGCGCGGCTCAAGACGCGCCAGTTGCTGCTGCTTGCGGCGATGGAGGAGGAGGGCAACGTGCGCCGGGCCGCCGACGTGCTCGGCATGACCCAGCCCGCCGCCTCGCGTCTGCTCAAGGAATTGGAGGACATGCTGGAAGTCAGCCTGTTCGACCGCACGCCGCATGGCATGCATGCCACGCTGTACGGAGAGGTGATGATCCGGCACGCGCGCATGGTGTTGTCGAATCTGAGCCACGCGCACGACGAAATCTCGGCGTTGCGCTCTGGCCTCGCGGGTCAGGTGCGCATCGGCGTGATCGCCGCGGCCGCCGCGACGATGGTGCCGCGCGCGATCGCCAGCGTGAAGGAGCGCTATCCGCAGTTGCAGATCTGGGCGGAGGTGGAAACCTCGGACGTGATGCTGCCACGGCTTGCCGAAGGCGAACTCGACATCATGATCGGGCGGGTGCTGGAACGGCAGAACCAGTTCAAGACCGAAATCCGCTACGAACCGCTCGCCGACGAGCCGCTTTGCGTGGTGGCTCGCCCCGGTCATCCGCTTGAAAATGAGACAGGTTTGACACTGCGCGGAATCGTCAACGCGAGCTGGGTTTTGCATCCGCCCGGCAGCGTGCTGCGCCATCGCTTCGATTTGATGTTCTCGCAAATCGGGCTGAATCCGCCGCAAAACGTGGTCAATACGAACAATTTTCTGGCAATTTCGAGCCTGCTGCTCCAAAGCGACATGTTGGCCGTTTTGCCCGACGAAGTGGCGCGTCAGTACCAACAGTACGGTGTATTGAAGCGCGTGCCGATAGATTTGCCGTGCAGGATGGATACATTCGGTATCATCACGCGCCAGTCGCATCTGCTTTCGCCGGGGGCCGCCGTGGTGCTGGATGCCTTGAGGGAAGCCGCCGCAGAGGTGTACGGCACGGCGTTCGAGCCGGCCGTGGCGCGATAAATGCTTCTCCCGCTGGCATGGCCGCCGGCTGACGGCGCGGGAGAAACGCGATGTACAACAAACACGGAAGACGGCAACGCGCCGTCGACGATACTTTTTCTGTTCGCTCCGGTGGAGCGAGCGCCTGGTTTAGTAACGGCATGGCTCTGAAATCGACGATTTACAAGGCGGAACTGCAGATCGCCAACATGGACCGGCACTATTACGCCGACCACTCGCTGACGATCGCCCGCCATCCCTCGGAAACCGACGAACGGATGATGGTTCGCGTCGCGGCCTTCGCGCTGTTCGCGCAGGAACGCCTCGAGTTCTGCAAAGGTTTGTCGGACGTGGACGAACCGGATTTGTGGCAGAAGGATCTCACCGGCGCGATCGAAACCTGGATCGAGGTCGGCCAGCCGGACGAACGGCGCATCGCCAAGGCGAGCGGCCGCTCCAACGAGGTGATCGTGATTGCCTATGGCGGCCGCACGTCGGATATCTGGTGGCAAGGCGTGCGCAACAAGGTGGAACGCATGCGCAACGTGACGGTGTGGACGCTGGGTGAAGACGTCGCGGCGGCGCTCGGCTCGCTTGCCGAACGCACGATGCGTCTGCAATGCACGGTGCAGGATGGTGAAGCCTGGCTCGGCAGCGCCGAGGCCGATGCGGTGAAGATCGAGTGGACGGTGCTGAAAGCGCCTGCTAACGCCTGAGGGGTCTTTCGCCTACAGCGACGTGACCCGCGCCGCCTCCGGCGGCCCCTTGAGTTCGACCATATTCCCTTCCGGGTCGAACAGATACAGCGACGGCCCAAAGCCGTCCGCACCGTAGCGCAATGCCTGTTCGCCCAGCCGCGCGCCGTGTCCGGCGAGGTGTGCCTTGAGCGCCTCGGCGTCGAACGGTTCGACGCGCAAACACACGTGATCCATATTCCGGCCCGCGCCCGGCATGCCGTTTTCGGCGTGGTCGAGTTTCGCGCCGACCTGCAGCAGGTCGATCAACGAGCGCCCCGCGCGTAGTTGCGTCAGGCCCAGATCGCGCTGCTCCTTTTCGAGGCTGCATCCAAGCACGTCGCAATAAAAACGCGCCATGGCCTCGACGTTCATTGCCCGGATAACGACGTGATCGATCTCGCGAATGTGAATTTTCATGTCGAACGTTCCTTGGCCGCCTCGCAGCACGGATGATTAGCCAGTGTAGGAGAAAGGGCGGCGCCGCGAGTGCGGGCGTGAATGCGATCGCGAAAGCAGCCGTGAGGGCCGGATCAGGCAGGCTAGCCCAGCAGGGAGTGAGAAATGTACAGGCGAAAAAAAGCCCGCTCTATGTGGAGCGGGCTGAATCCATATCAGGAGGAGACATGGAGGAGACAGGTACTAATATACACATCGGGTTGATGCGACGCAATAACTTTTTAAGGGAAAACCCGATATCGGGCCAAAATGTCGCAATTTGAGGCAAAACGACCGCCTGGCGGCCGTTTCAACCTACGAATAAGCGCAATGACAGAGCAAGAACCGGGGCGTAGGGTATGGGCATACGGCCTACATTGGTGAGCATCGACACTGCCTGCCTATCCGGGACCATCATGAAACCCACTACCGGTAATACCGACATCGGCACCATCCCCGACACCGCCGGCTGGACTTCCGACGACGAACGCTGGGCCGCCGTCACGCGCCGCGAGCAGCGCGCCGACGGCGCATTCTTCTACGCGGTCAAGACGACCGGCGTGTTCTGCCGCCCGTCATGCGCGTCGCGCCAGCCACGTCGCGAGAACGTCGCGTTCTTTACCGACGCCGACGCCGCGCGCGCCGCGGGCTTTCGCGATTGCAAGCGATGCCAGCCGGGCGGCCTGCCGCGCGAACTGGAGATCGTCAGGCGCGCGTGCGCCGCGCTGGACGCCGATCCGCAGCAGCGTCTCACGCTCGCGCAATTGAGCGACGCTGTGCACGTCAGCCCGTTTCACCTTCAGCGCCTGTTCAAGCGCGTGGTGGGCGTGTCGCCGCGCCAGTATCAGGCTGCGCAGCGGGGTGCCGCCTTGCGCGACGCGCTGCAGAACGGCGTGGACGTCACGCGCGCCACGCTCGATGCGGGCTTCGGCTCGCCGTCGCGCATGTACGACAGCGCACCGGCCGAGTTGGGCATGGCGCCGTCCGCGTATCGCCGCAAGGGCGCCGGCCTGACGGTGCGCTATGCGAGCGCGCCGACTTCGCTGGGGTTCGTGCTGGTCGCGGCCACGGACAAAGGCATCTGCAAGATCGGTTTCGGCGACGACGACGCCTTGCTGATCGACGAACTGCGTGGCGAGTTTGCCAATGCCGAACTGTTGGAAGATGCCCAACAGCTTGCTCCGTTCGTCGCGCAGATCGACGCCTATCTGCGCGGCACCCGTCAGGACTTCGATCTGCCTCTGGACATCGCCGCGACGGCGTTCCGGCAGCGCGTGTGGGACGCGTTGCGGCGCATTCCCTACGGCGAAACGCGCAGCTATTCGCAGATCGCCGAAGCGGTGGGCTCGCCCCGCGCGGTGCGCGCGGTCGCGACCGCATGTGCGACGAATCCGGTGGCGCTGGCGATTCCTTGCCATCGCGTGGTGCAGAAGGGCGGGGCGCTGGCGGGCTATCGCTGGGGTTTGCCGCGCAAGGCCGCGCTGCTCGATAACGAAGCGCAGCATGCCGGCCGTAAGCTCGACCAACCCAACCGCAAAACGCCGGCCTTCGCGGACAATGACCGAGCCGATACCGCCGCCACCAAACTGGACCACGCCGCGTGAGCACGCTTGAAGACGACGTCGCAACCCTCGAACTGCCGTTCAAACCCCCTTTCGACTGGCCGCGCCTCTTGCGATTTTTCGGTGGGCGCGCGACCCCCGGCGTCGAAGCGGTGGAAGACGGCGCTTATCGCCGCGCGATCGACTGGGCCGGCGACAGCGGCACGCTGAGCGTGCGCCTGCACCCGCGCAAACGCTGCATTGTCGCGAGCATCGAGGGGCCGGTGAGCCGTCACGCGGACGCGCTTGCCGTGCCGATCGCGAAAATGTTCGACCTGCATGCCGATCCGAAGAAGATCGGCGCCGAGCTCGCCGCAGACCCGTGGCTCGCGCCGCTCGTCGAAACCGTCCCCGGTCTGCGTGTGCCGGGCGCGTGGTCGGGCTTCGAGCTGGTGGTGCGCGCGATCGTCGGCCAGCAAGTCAGCGTGAAGGCGGCGACTACCATCATCGGACGGCTGGTGCAGCGCGCCGGCGAGCGCATCGACGGGCATCCGCATGAGAACACCGCGTGGCGCTTTCCGACCCCCGCCGCGTTGGCGGCGGTCGATCTCGCGCAGATCGGCATGCCGGGGAAACGCGTAGCGGCGCTGCAAGGGTTCGCGCATGCGGTGGCCTGCGGCGACGTGCCGCTCGACAGTAATGTCGTGGACGCAACCAGCCTGCGCGCCGCGTTGCTCGCGCTGCCCGGCATCGGTCCGTGGACCGTCGAGTATGTCGCAATGCGCGCGTGGCGCGACGCCGATGCGTGGCCCGCCTGGGATCTCGTGCTGATGCAGTCGATCTGCTCGCGCGACCCGTCGCTCACACGGCCCACGCAGCAACGCGCGCGCACCGACACATGGCGGCCGTGGCGCGCCTATGCGGCCATGCATCTGTGGAACGAGGTGGCGGACCGCGCGGGTGCCGCGCGCGGCGGCTGAAGTCGAGCGTAGCGCGGCAACCGCCATCGCAAAGCGCGCGAACCGCGTACGGGACCAGCGACGATGATCCGCGCGGCCCGCGGATTCATCCTCAAAACGGGCGGGATCGCCGGCTCGCATAGCCCGCCGAAGCGGCCTCAAGCAGCCGTTGTGGCGAGATGTTAAAGTGCCCGCTACTGAAAATTCCGCCGAACGTCGTCCACCGCGCAGTGCTGCCCTCGAGCAGTGAAGCGGCACATGGCGGCCGACAACGCCCGACTCGCATCAATGCCAAACACGACACCCCTGCGCACGACCGACGCGTTCCTGCACCGCCTGTCCGTGCTGACCTCAGGCCCGCAGCGCGACGCGCTGACACGCGGTCTGCGCGGCATCGAAAGGGAAAGCCTGCGCGTCACGCACGACGGCAAGCTCGCCTTGACGCCCCATCCGCGCGCGCTCGGTTCGGCGCTCACGCATTCGTCGCTGACCACCGACTATTCCGAAGCGCTGCTCGAACTGATCACCCCGGCCGAGCATGATGTCGCGAACACGCTCGAGAAACTCGACACGCTGCATCGTTTTGTCTACGCGGAACTCGGCGACGAGATCCTGTGGAACAACTCCATGCCCGGCCTGCTGCCCGACACCGACGACGGCATTCCGATCGCGCATTACGGCACATCGAACATCGGCAAGCTGAAGTACGTGTACCGCATCGGCCTCGCGCTGCGCTACGGCCGCACGATGCAGTGCATCGCGGGCATCCACTACAACTATTCGCTGAACGAAGAAGTGTGGCGGCTTTTGCATGCCGATGAGCAATCCACCGCAAATGCCGTCGACTTCCAGTCCGACCGCTACCTTGCGCTGATCCGCAATTTTCGCCGCACCAACTGGTTGCTGATGTATCTGTTCGGCGCGTCGCCGGCGCTGGATCGCCGTTTTCTCCGCGATCGCAAACACAAGCTCGAAACATTCGACGCCGACACGCTGTACCGTCCGTATGCGACCAGCCTGCGCATGAGCGACCTCGGCTATTCGAACACCACCGCGCAAGCCGCGCTGCATGCCGACTACGACACGTTGCCAGGCTATCTCGACGCCCTCGCGAAGGCGGTGAGCCAGCCGTATCCGGCCTACGAGCAGATCGGCACGCAACGCGACGGCGAGTGGGTGCAGATCAACACCAACGTGCTGCAGATCGAAAACGAGTTTTACTCGACGATTCGTCCGAAACGCGTCACGCATCCGGGCGAGCGTCCGCTGCACGCGCTCGCCGCGCGCGGCGTGCAATACGTCGAAGTGCGCTGCATGGATATCGACCCGTTCGAGCCGAGTGGCATTTCGCTGGAAACGTCGCGTTTTCTCGATGCGTACCTGCTGGTCTGCGCACTCGACGACAGCGCGCCGTTACCGCCTGACGCGTATGCCGAGGCCAATCGGAACTTCGGTCGCGTGACGATGGAAGGCCGCAAGCCCGGCCTCGAACTGTCGCGCGAAGGCAGCCCGGTTGCGATGATGGATTGGGCCGGCGAACTGATGAGCAAGATCGACGCGGCGGCGGCCGCCCTCGACGCGTTGCGGGGCGGCGATGAACACGCGCGCGCCGTTGCAGTCCAACGCGCGAAGCTCGCGGACGTGTCGCTGACGCCGTCGGCGCGTGTGCTGCGGACCATGCGCGACAAGCAGCAGAGCTTCCTCGCGTTTGGTCTCGAGCAAAGCGAAGCGCACGCCGCGTATTTCCGTTCGCGTCCGCTCGACGCAGCGCAAGCTCAAGCGTTCACCGAACTCGCCACACAGTCGCTGGCCGAGCAGGCCAAACTCGAACGCGAAGAAGTCGGTTCGTTCGACGCGTTCGTCGCCGCTTATCGCGCGTACACATTGAATCGCTTTAGCGTCTGAACGGCGAGCGCGCCGATGTGACGAAAGAGCGGCCTTCATGGCCGCTTTTTTCTTATCTGCAGGTAACGTCTACGTCGCGCGCTGTGCAACTGCGAACAGGATCGGCAAATTCTCCGCCCGTTCCGACGATTCTTTGATGCAGATGAAACACCACATCAGCGCAGCGGTCCAACTGATATGACACGCTCCAGGCAAGGAGGTATCAACGTGACAAACAAAGGTCTGTTGGCCGCGCTGTGTTTGGGTTTCGTAGCGGCGGCGGGATGTTCGACGCAAGGGCAGGTCGATCCGGACGTCATGCAGATCGCGACAAAGCCGTTGACGTGTTCGAACAAAGCGGAATGCGATGTCTGGTGGCAACGCGCGCAAACGTGGGTGGCAAGCCACTCCACCTACAAGATCGAATCCGCGACCGACTCGCTGATTCAGACCGCCGGCCCGGATGGCGGCAAGCGCGCGTTGGCGTACCAGATCACGCGCACCGCGAACCCGGACGGCACTGCAACCATCGGCTTTGCCGCGCATTGCGACGGATCGATGGGCTGCAAACCGAATCCCTGGGAGGCGGGCGCTGACTTCAAGCAATACGTGCGAGGTAATGCGGCGAGCGCGCCGCAAAGTGGTGTGAATTCCTCGCAGCCCGCGCCCACCGCAATGCATCCCGATGCTACACAAGGACAATCCATCCCGGCCACGAATGGCGAAGCAATGACGCAGTAGTGCAAAGCTCAGACGCGTGCGGCAATGCAAACGAAGCACGCCGGCGCGTCTCTTTTCGAAGCATCGAGATAAAACTCAATGGCCTAACGAAGGCCCGGCGCCCTTGCGCGGCTTGGTGATCCAGACCAGGACGGCGAGCACGAGAAACGCCGCGCAGGAAATGCGGAAGAAGTCGTTGGTAGCCATCATATAAGCCTGAGCGGTCACCACCTGGTTCAACTGCGCGGTAACGCCGTCGCCGGAAAGCCCAACGCCCGCCAGCGCATTGGTATAGGCATTTGTATCCGCCGAATATACATTCACCGAATCGGCGAGCATCGCGTGATGGTAGATCGTGTCGTTCTCCCAGAAGGTCGTGCTGATCGCCGTGCCGATTGCCCCCGACAAGGTGCGGAAGAAGTTGGACAAACCGGATGCGCTGGCGAGCCGTTCGTCCGGCACGCTGGACAGCGTGATGGTCGTCATCGGCACGAAGAAGCAGGCCACGCCGATCCCTTGCACGAGGCGTGGCCAGATCACGTGATTGAACGGCACGTCGAGCGTAAACGTCGAGTTCCAGAACGACACGAACGCGAACACGATGAACGCGAAGCTCGCCACTATGCGCAGGTTCAGCCGGTGCATGTTCTTGCCGATCATCGGCGACAAAAACAGCGCGAGCAGCCCGACCGGCGCGGTTGCCAGACCGGCCAGTCCGGCGGTGTAGCCCATCACGGTTTCCAGCCACAACGGGAAGATCACCACCGACCCGAAGAAGGCCATGAAGCCGAACGAAATGATCAGCACGCCGAGCGCGAAGTTGCGGTCCTTGAACAGCGAAAGATCGACGACCGGCTCCTTCTCCATCATCTCCCAAACCAGCAGGAACGCGATCGACACCACCGCGATCACCGCCAGCGACACGATGAAGGTCGAGTTGAACCAGTCGCGATCCTTGCCGAGGTCGAGCATCATCTGCAGACACGACACGCCGATCACGAGCAACGCGAGGCCGACGGCATCGATGCGTTGCTGAGTGGTTTTGGTCTCGCGGCCGCGCAGCAGCAGATACGCGCACACCGCCGAGAACAGCCCGATCGGCACGTTGATGTAGAAGATCCACGGCCACGTGAAGTTATCGGTGATATAGCCGCCCATCACGGGTCCGAAAATCGGCGCGCAAATCACGGTCATCGCCCAGAGGCCCAGCGCGAGCCCGCGCTTCTCCATTGGATACGAGCGCATCAGGATGGTCTGCGAGAGCGGCACCATCGGTCCGGACACGAGCCCCTGCACGAGCCGGAAAGCGATCAGCGACTCGAAGTTGTGCGCGAAGCCGCACAGCGCCGACGCAAGCGTGAAGAGCAGCACGGACAGCGTGAAAAGTCGCACTTCGCCGACGCGTCGCGCGAGCCAGCCCGTCAGCGGCACGGCGATCGCCGAAGCCACCGAATACGACGAGATGACCCAGGTGCCCTGGCTAGTTGCGACGCCAAGGCTGCCGGAAATGGTCGGCACCGCGACGTTCGCAATCGAGGTGTCGAGCACTTCCATGAAAGTGCCGAGCGCGAGGCCGACGGTGAGCAATGCCAGCGCACCGCCTTTGAGCGGAGCGGGTTCGGCGGCGGGCAGGGCAGCGGCGGAAGCCGTGGCGTCCATATATTCTTCTCCTCAGCCGGGAAAGCTTGTCACGGCAGCTTTATCGCGCCCTTCGTGGCGCGCGCTTATATGCCCGATCACCCTCTGCCCAGACAGATATTCTTACGCGATGGCGCTTTTGAATAGCGCCTCTGGATTACTCGTCGTCCCGTTTGGGCGACAACTTTTCTGAAAAGTGTTGCGCGGATTCAGCTTGCGGCACGCCTCCGCAAGTGGCACCGGCTCCGTCGCCCAAACCGTTCGCAATGAACCGGCCAAGCAGCTCGATCAGCGTTGCATGCTCTTCGGTGGAGAAACCGCGCAGTTGCTCGTTCAGCACCGCTGCGCCCAAAGCGGGCAATTGCCGCGCGGCTTCGTGGCCTTGCGCCGTCAACTCAAGTTTCACCATCCGGCGGTCGGCGTCGCTGCGCGTGCGCACCACAAAGCCTTTCTTTTCAAGGCGGTCGAGCAGACGCGTCATCGATCCGCTGTCGTACGACATCGCGCGCGACAGCTCGAACGGCGTGCTCGCGCGCCGCGACGACAGCATCAGAATCACGCCGATCTGTTGCGCGGTCAGCCCCAGCGGTTTGACCGCGCGATCCGTCCGCTCCACGAGCACGTTCCGCGCTTTCGTCAGGTAATAGCCGAGACTCGACATGAGTTGAGCCTCGTCCGCCCGGTAGGGACCATCAGTCATTGTGTTTCCAGAACATCGGCAGGCAGACCGCAGTTTAGCTGCCTAAGCAGTGAAGTCAAATCGCGTGATGTGAAGGGTGGAAAAACAACACCGCCGTTGCTAGCACGGCGAAGTATCTTGAAATTTAATTGCATAGTCAATATTATTTCAGGCAACGAGTTACGCGCTACCCGCGCTACCCGAGACCATGTTCTGACCGCTTGCCCGCACGTCGCGACCGCGCCGTGGAACCAAGGATTCCCCGATGCTGTACCTCAAAAACACGCTTGGCGGCCTGGGCCGCTCCTTGACCGATTCCGCGTTGAATCGCTTTCAGGGCCGGCACCGCTGGTGGAAGCTGGCATTGTTCGCCGGGTTGTTCGTGTTGCCCGGGGGATCGGTGGGCGTCGCGATTCTGGCGTGGGTTGAGCATCGGCGGAGCGGCAAAGGCGGTAAGGCGGTGGCCGTGGAACGGGTTGCCGCGCCTATGTCGGCGGACAGTGCCGCGGCGGGAGCCGCCAATCCTGCGGCTCCCGCAGGCGCATGCCAGGCGCGCCGCGGCGCAGCGTGCCGTGCGGCGGCCGGAAAAACCGCCCGCAAAACCACCTCGACGGAATCGCGGGTTTAACGGATTCGCGCCTCGGCGCACCGGCCGGTAACAGCACGTAACCATCGCGACACCCTAAGTAACACACCTGCGCCCATCCCCGCATTACCCTTTCAGTTTCCCGCGCTCAAGCGGGCTCATACGCTAACATTCCGGCAGACCAAGATCTCGCCCGGCCGACGCTGACGCCATCGGCCGCGCCGCGGCGCCCAGAAGGAATTCATTGCATGCAGTCTGATCGAATCTCGCGCGCGCGGCCGCTTGCGCCGCGCGCCCTGACCATTGCGGTAACGGCGGCCCTCGCCGTGCTGCTGGCCGGTTGCGCCGTCGGCCCTGACTACAAGCGGCCCGCCACCGAGATCCCCGCGTCATTCAAGGAAGCCGCCCCCGGCTGGAAAGTCGCCGAACCGGCCGATCAGCACGATCGCGGCGACTGGTGGACCATTTACGAAGACCCGCAGCTCAACGCGCTCGAAGACAAGCTGAACGCCGCGAATCAGACCATCGCCCAGTTCGCCGCCACTTACCGGCAGGCGCGCGCGCTGGTCGGCGAGGCGCGTGCGGCGTATTTCCCGACCATCGGCGCAGCGGCGGGCGCGACGCGCTTCGGCAACGGCACGTCCTCGAGCGGCAACACTACCGCCACCAGCCGCTCTGGCGTCGGCAACAGCTATAACGTCCAGCTCGACGCAAGCTGGGAACCCGACCTGTGGGGTTCGGTCACCCGCACGGTCAACGCACAGAAAGCAGGCCAGCAGGGCGCGGCCGCCGATCTCGCGAACGCGCGGCTGTCCGCCCAGGCCACGCTGGCGCAAACCTACTTCACGCTACGCGCGCTCGACTCCATCCAGAACCTGCTTGACGACACCGTGGAGGCGTATCAGCGCTCGCTGCAACTCACGCAAAACCAGTACGCGGCGGGTGTCGCGGCGCGCTCGGATGTGATTCAGGCGCAAACGCAATTGCAATCGGCGCAGGCGGCCGCGATCGACAACGGCATTCAGCGCGCCCAGGACGAGCACGCGATCGCGGTGCTGATCGGCGTGCCGGCCTCGGTCTTTTCGCTTCCGCCGATTCCGCTCACCGCCACGCCGCCTGCCGTGCCCGCGCAGATGCCGTCCGCGCTGCTCGAACGGCGTCCGGACATCGCGTCGGCGGAACGCAAGGCCGCTGCGGCGAACGAGCAGATCGGCGTGGCGATCGCCGCGTTCTTCCCGACGCTGACGCTGTCGGCCACCGGCGGCTTCCAAAATTCGGTGTTCTCGCAATTGCTGACCGCGCCGTCGCGCTTCTGGACGCTCGGCCCGCAACTCACGGCCACGCTGTTCGACGCCGGACTGCGCAAGGCGCAGACTGACGCGGCCCGCGCCACCTACGACGCGGATGTCGCCACCTATCGTCAGACGGTGCTGGCCGCATTCCAGGACGTCGAGGACAACCTCGCGTCGCTGCGCATTCTCGAACAGGAAATCGTCGTACAACGGCAAGCGGTTGATTCGGCTCGTCAGGCGCTCGCCATCGTCACGAACGAGTACAAGGCGGGGACGGTCGGCTTCGTCAACGTTCTGACCGCACAGACCACGGCGTTCATCGCTGAACAGAAGCTCGAGACCATCGCGGGACAGAGGATGGTGTCGTCGGTGGGACTCGTGAAGGCGCTGGGTGGCGGCTGGGACGCGTCGCAGATGAATCGCGAAACAGGCGATGTCGCCGCGCCCGCGCCGTTGCCGGCCGCGTCCGCGGTGCCGCCGGTCGCGCAAAGCGGGGCCGCGCCGCACCAGCAGGTTCAGACCAAGTAAGCAGCGCGCCGCTGTTCGTTGGCATCAAGCCAATTCCGCATGGCGGCTAAATGCGGCCATGCCTCTTTTTTATCGTGTCAACGAATCCGGAACTGCGTTGTCAATGCACGAAGCTCAGCGTCACCGTGCCTGGACCGCTCGGGCGGCCCAACAGATTCAGCAATCCCGCCAGGTTGTCACGTGCCTCGGGCGTGGCACTCGCGGTGCCGTGAAACGACGTCGAACCACCCGACATCGCGCCGCTGCCGTTCAGCATCAGCGGACCCTTGAGCGTCGTCAGATCGAGCGTGGACGACGCGCCCTGCGCCTGAAACGTCACCCGATACGAGCCAAGCGGCTTAACCAGCGAGATCCGCGAACTGACATCGTTCAGCGTCACGGTCAGTTGCCCGAACGCCTCCCTGTTGAAACTGCGCCAGTCCGACCAGGACAGTTGCACATTGCCCTGCAGATCGAGCGTATTGAACGGCGCGCCCAGGCCACTCAGTAGTGAAGCCGGCACCGCGAGCGTGCCCGGCGTGACGGTCGCGCTGCGCGGCGCGGCGTCGACCGTGATCGGATCGGGCATCGCCTCGCTGTGCCGCATAACCATGCGCACGCGGCCGGTGAAGAGCGGCCAGAACCCGGTACGCCATTCGATCCGCCCAGGCAGCAGCGTCGCCGCGCTCATGTCGGAGCCGGCGGCCAGCATCAACGTGGCCGAGCCGTGCCAGAGCGAGCCGGCCGGATCAACGAGATTCACGTGGCCGCCCGTTTGCCGCGCGAACTGCGGCGTGATCCACGCAGCCGGCGCCATCGCGAGCATCACCACCGAGGAGGACAACGCCCCGACCACCAGCCAGGGCAGCGCGAGGCGCACGCGCCGCATCCAGTAACTCATGCGAAACCCCGTGACGACGCGCTCATTTCGTGGTCGACGGCTGCAGCGACGCCGTCAGATCCACCTGGCCGTCGTCCTTGAGCGCGGTGACATGCGCCTCGGCAATCTGCACCTTGAACTGCTTGCGCGCATCGTCGACCCAGGCCGTCCACGCCGGGAACGATGCGTTCTTCATCTGGATCTGCACCGCATTGCCCATCACCTGCACTTGCGTCGCGGTGAGGCCATGCTCGTTGAGCGACGCGGTGAGGGCATCCTTCAGTGCGCCGCCGGTCGGCGCGACGCCTTGCGCGGCCGCCGACAGCGCTGGCACCTCTTTCGCCTGCGCGGTCATCTGCGCGAGCTGCCGTTGCAGGCTCGGCAGCGATTCACGCAGATGCGAGCGGCCCTCCTGCGCCGGCGCCCACAGCACCGACCACGCGACCACCACGGCGAGCACGCCGCCGCCCCACGTCAGCAGGTTTTTTTCGCGCTCGGTGCGCTGGTCCCAGAAGCCGGCCCATGTTTGAGCGAGTTCAGCTTTCATTGTCCGTTCCTGATGGTCCACTTGCCGGTGTTGCTGTCGATCGCGCCGTTCAGTCCGTTGCGGGCGAGGCGCTTCGCGAAGTCGGGGTCGACCTTGATCTCGGGTTTGAAGGTCACGTCGAGCCGCCGGTCGTGATAGTCGAGGCCGGCGATGCCGTTGACCGGCACCGGCGCTAGCGAGCGTGCGAGGCCGTCGGCGAGCGACAGGAAATCATCCGGCGACAGCTCGCCCGCCGCCACCCGCAATTGCTGCAGCTGGCGCGACATCTGATCGGGCGCATCGAGCACGACCGTCGTTTTGGGGAAGGTTTCGATGAGCAGGTGGGTCATGTCCGCGTTGATCGCGTCGCGTTGGCGCGCGAGCATCAGCCACTGCACGTTCGCGCCGACAATCGCGATCACCAGCGCGGCGACCGCCAGCAGCACCGGCAGACGCAGACGCCGCATCGTCGCGCGATCGAGCCGCCACGGCTGCGATGCGAACTCGAACTGACACAGGTCGAAGCGGCATTCCAGCGCGCGCCGCGCGAGCTGCTCGAACGGCAACGGACTCGCGCCGTGAACATGCGCCGCCAACCGCGCCGGACTCGTCGCGGCGAGGCTCGGCTCGTTGCCCGTCACTTCGGTGAGCATGTACAGCGAGACCGGCGCCGCGCCGGCGAGAGCGCCGAGCGTGCCGTTCACCGCATTGGCCGGCACCGCCAGCCCTTCGCCTTGCACGCCGCGCGCAATCGCCAGTTCGACGCGCGGCACGCCGCTCTCGACCGCGCCTTCCAGCAGCATCGCGGGCGCGGTTTGGACCACCGTGCCCAGCACGGCGGCCACCATCGGCACCACGGCGGCGATGTCCGGCGCCACCACGGGCGCTACGCCCGGCAGCGCCGTCGCGACGCTGGCCAAGGCCGCCGTGACCGGCTCGCCAGCGTTGACCAGTTCCGCGACTTCGGCGGGCGTATCGCGCGCGGCGGCGGCCTGCGGCAGGCAGCGCGTGACCGGCACCGCGCGCAGGCTGCGATGGCCCGCCGTCGTGAACGCTTCGCAGACGAAGCGGAACCAGCCACGGTCGATGATCGCCAGCAATTGCCGCCCGCCCGCGAGCGGTTGCGGATCGACCGCGATGTGGCAGGTTTGCGGGTCCTGGATCAGCTGATCCTCGACGATATTGGGCAGCGCCTGACGCAGCTTCGGTCCGCGCAGCGGCGGCAGCGTGGTCGGCATCATCAGCAGGTCGCGCGCGGCGACCATCAGCACCGTCGACGACGCGCGCGGCAGTAGCGCGAGCGCCGAGCGGCCGGCGCGCTGGGTGCGGCCCGACTTGTCGAGCAGGACGAACGGCAGCTCCGGCAGTTGCCATTCCTGCGATGGCACCGCCGGATCACGCGGCGGCAGTAGGACGATCAGCGTGCTCAAAGGCCACTCTCTCTGGGAATTGCGTTGTTCATAGTTGGTCTTGTACCCGCACGATACGTGTAGTGTGAGTCATCGCGTCGCGATACACGAGGGTCGTGCGGTCCACTTCGGCGCGTTCGTGCTGCACGCGGCCGTGGATCAAAAAGTAGCTCGAGTTGACGTCCAGTTCGCTCGGATCGATCGAGACCGACTGCACGCCCGCGCCGCGCAACGCGAGCTGCACGTCGCCGACATTGCGGAAAAACACCGTCTGCCGGCTCGCGACGAAACCCTGCGCGGCCGACTGGCTCATGCCCGGCACGACCGCCGCGATCACTTCGGCCGACGCCGTGTTCATGTTGACCGCCGTGGCGGTCGGCAACACGGTGACGAAGGGGCGCAAGCGCGCGACCATCTCCGGCGTGTAGCCGGGAATGTCGAGCAGCGACTCGACGCTCGTCATTTGCAGTGGTGCGCCGGCTGCGTTGTCATCGTCGTCGTCCAGGCCGGGCTTGTCGGTGAAGCTGCCGCCGGTGGCGCCACCCCCGACGGTCGGCGTGGACGTGGTGCTGCTGGTGGTGCCGCTGGTGGACGTGACGGTCTGGAAGCGGGTCGCCGATTGCGAGAGGCTGTTGCGCACCTGCACGGCGGTGGTTTTCGCAAGTTGGCTGTTCACGCCGAGCGACACGAGCAGACGTTGATACGCGCCAATCTGTTCGAGGTTCAATTGCATCACGCCGGGCGCGGGGCTCGACACCAGATTGCGCAGATTGAATTTCGCCTGCGCGTCTTCGATCGAACCGGACAGGTAGGTTGCCGCGCCCTGTTCGGCTCTGACCTCGCCGATCTGGCCAAGGAAATCGGACAGGCGAGTCTTCGCGATCGGCACGCCCCACAGTCCGCCCAGGTACGTGATACCGGCCGACGTATCGCCTTCCGAGCGCAGGATCAGACGCGTCCAGTCCAGCGCGCCGCGTGCGACCCATTGCGCCTGCGAGAGCAGCCGCTGGTTTTCGATCCGGCGAATCTGGACCTGCTGGCGCCACAACATGCCCGACACCAGGATCGCCGAGAGCGCGACGACGAGCAGCGCGCTGATGATGGCCGCACCTCGCTGTTGCGCGTGAGACGTCCGGCGTTGCGCCGGTTTGCCGCGCATGCCGAAGCCAGCAGCACACGCGGCAGGCGTGTTCGCATGGGCATGTGCGCGCGCCTCGCCAGCCAGCGAAGAAGATGAAGCCCGTCGCACAGACAACCAGGAGAATTTCATTTCATTCTCCGATCAGAAAAACGCGCGTGACGGGCCGCGCCAGCGAGCGCGCTCCGACGCTCACTTCCAGCCCCGTCACCGAGCGCGGCAGCGGCGCATTGCCGAGCTGCGGCACCTTCAGGTTATTGTCGGCTTCGGTAATCGCGCTCTGCACGTCTTTCATCTGCGTGGTCCAGCCGACTTTCGGCACGTAAAGCCGCGCGGAGATCGAACCGACACCGCCCATCAACGGCACAGCGGACCATCCTTCGCCTTCGCTGCCGCGCAGCGCGCGCCGCAGATCGCCGGCGTTGCCGAGCGGCGGCGAGGCGTAGCGGATCACGCGTCCATCGGACACCTGGTAACGCACCACCTGCAGACGCGGCGCGGTGCCCGGCAAGGTCATCTCGCGCACGATCTGCAACGTGCTGCCCGACACCGAAATCGCCGCCTGCCCCGACTCGTCGTCAGACGCGGCCTGGCGCGCATCGATTCGCATCTGGTCGAACAATTGCGCAAAGACGCGTTCGTCTTCCATCGCGTTCGTGATGGTCGTGCGGCCGCGAATGATCTGGTCGAGTCCGCGCCACGACAGCACCGCGATCACCGCCATGATTGCGATCGCGACCAGCAGTTCGATCAGCGTGAAGCCACGCGCGCCCGATCGGCGGCGGCGCTCAGAGCGAGCGGTTGTTTTCATTCGCCACCACCGTGACCATCTGGGCGAGATTGCCGGAACGCCCAGGCATCGTCACCATCACTTCCACACGACGGAACACCGGATTCGGCGTGCCCGTCACATGCTCGGTGCAGATCAACTGCAAATTGCCCTGCGAGCAATCAAAACTCGTGTCGCCGACGTTCGGCCACGCATGCGTCAGACGCAATTGCGCGAGCGCGTTGTCGGCGCTCCAGCCCGCCAGCAGACGCCGGTGCAAATCGGCTTCGCCGCTCGCGAGACTGCCGACCGCGCGCAACGAGGCCGCCAGCGCCACCGCGATGATCGCCAGCGCCACCAGCACTTCGATCATCGTAAAGCCGCGCTGCGCACGCCCGACGCTGCCGCGCGCCGTCCTGCTCAAGCTATTGCTACTGCAACGACGCATCTCAGTGCACCTCGTAGCGGCCATTGCCGGTGCCGACGATCGTCGCGCGCCCGGCCGCCGAAAACAGCGTGACCTGCACCGGCACGTCGATCGCTTCGGTGCCGAACACGACGCGGCTGGGTTGCGAATCCGAGCCAGGATAGCTGATCGTCACGCCGGTCACGCCGCCTTCCCACTGACGCGGCCCGAGCAGGTCGTCGCGCAGCGGACGCCAGCCGTCTTCGGTACGCTGGTCGAAACGAAAGCCGCCTTCGACCGGTTGCCATGCGATGGGCCGCGCGCGCACCTGCGCTTCGTCGCCCGCCGATTCGAACAGCAGCGCGAGACGCTGCGCTTCCTCGTTCAGATCGGTGCGTGGATTGCGCGTCATCGTAAGCGCGGTCAAGGACACCAGCAGGCCCGCGATGACGAGCACCACCATCATTTCGAGCAGCGTGAAGCCGGCGGCGCGAAGCGGGCCACGTGATCCACGCGAGCGACGCGCGCCGGCGCACCCCGCGCGCGACGGCGAAGCCGTACACGGAGTGTCCACACGGGACTTGCAAGCGGACATACGCATAGTGCCGGCCACCAACGATCAACTAAAAATCAAACGACGATGCATCGTTAAAACATGCGGGCTTCGCCAGACAGCAGGGCGGACAGCGAAGCGCTCACGCGCATGATGATGAGGTTGCTGAAGTTGCCTAAGTTGCGCCCAGCAGCGTCTATTGCCACGAGCCGACATCGGAATCATTGCCTTCGCCGCCCGCCTTGCCGTCCGCGCCGTAGCTGAACACGTCGATCTCGCCGTGCACGCCGGGATTCAGAAACTGGTACGCATTGCCCCACGGATCATTGGGCAGACGCTCGAGGTAGCCGCCGTCCTTCCAGTTGCTCGGCACCGGATCGGTCGCCGGCTTTTCGACCAGCGCGCGCAGGCCTTGCTCCTGAGTCGGATAGCGGCCGTTGTCGAGACGGTAGAGCTTGAGCGCCTGCATCACCGTGCCGATGTCCTGCTTGGCGGCGACACGGCGCGCTTCGTCCGGACGGCTCATGATTTTCGGCACGATCAACGCCGCCAGAATGCCCAGAATCGCAATCACGACCATGATTTCGATCAGCGTGAAACCGCGCTGACGACGGCTGCGCGAACCCGCGATGTCAGTACGGCGAGTGGTCGACAGTTGCATAAGTTGCTACCTCTTTTCAGATGAATTTTCGACTGGGCGGGGTTCGCTGGTCAGCTATCAGGCCGCTATTGAACACGCCCGGCCGGTCATTTTAATGTCATGGTGTTGAAGGGCTTCCAACACAACGCAATTTTCACAATAGTCCGTACAATGATGCGCATGAACGCCATCCAAATCCGCCTTCTGTCGCTCGCACTGTTCGCCGTGTTCTGCGCGACGCTGACCTATTGGGTCATCACGCTCACCGCCATGTCCGGGGCGCCATCGCCCGCCGCCGCCGCGCACGCGCAGGTCTCGACCGACCAGGCCGCGACGCTGTTCGGCGGCCAGCTCACGCGCAATGTCAACCAGGACGTGCATCTGTTCGGCATCCTCGCGCTGCGTGAAGGCGCCGCGGCGATCGTCAGCGTGGGCGGCGAACCGCCACATGCGGTGTCGCTCGGCAGCACGCTGATGCAAGGCACCAAACTCTCCGAAGTCCGCGCCCGCTCGATCATCATCGATCGCAACGGCACCCACTCCGAAGTCTTCCTGCCCGCTAACGCGAGCGGTCCCACCATCTACGTGCGCTAAAGCCGACGCGCGCGGCGCGCGCGTTGCTGCTTTAACCGCTTCAAACGCCTTAACCGCCTTAGCCGATTGCGCGGCCATCACAGCCGTCACGCACACACCGCGCAATCCGCTTTCTCCTCCGCGTTACTGCACGAGGTTGTTCAACTCGATGATCGGCAGCATCACCGCCAGCACGATCACCAGCACCACGCCGCCCATCGCCAGAATCAGCAGCGGCTCCAGCAGGCTCGTCAGGAACATCGTGCGACGCTCCAGCTCGCGCGCTTCGCCGTCGGCCGCGCGATCGAGCATGGTCGTCACGTCGCCGGTCGCTTCGCCCGAGCGGATCAGGTGCACCAGTACCGGCGGAAACGTCTTCGTATTGCCGAGCGCGCGCGACAGCGACGTGCCTTCGCGCACCCGCACGATCGCGTCGTCGATGTTCTCGCGCATCGCGTTGTTGCTGAGCGTTTCGGCGGCGGCTTGCAGCGCGCGCAGAATCGGCACGCCCGCCGCGGTCAGAATGCCAAGCGTGCTGGCAAAGCGCACGGTGTTGTAGCCGCGCACGAGTTTGCCGAGCAGCGGCGCGGTCAACAGCCAGCGGTCGAACGCGAGGCGTGGACCGGGTTGCTTGAGAATCGAGCGCACCAGATACATCAGTACGAACACGCCGATCAGCATCGCCCACCACCAGTTCCGCACGAAGCCGGACAGCGCCATCATCATCACGGTCAGGATGGGCAGTTGCTGCTTGGTGCTGGCGAACACGTTCACCACTTGCGGCACCACGTAGCTCAACAGAAACGTGACGATGCCGAACGCGATGAGCGTCACGATGGCCGGATACGTGAACGCGAGCACGATCTTCTGCTTCAGCGCGTTGCGTTGCTCGATGTAGTCGGCGAGCCGCGACAGCACCAGACCGAGCTTGCCGGTGTGTTCGCCAGCGGCCACCAGCGCACGGTAGATTTCAGGGAAGTCTTTCGGATGCTGCGTCAGCGCATTGGCGAGCGAGTGGCCGCCGAGCACTTCCGCGCGAATCGACGCCATCAGTTCGCGGATGTAGTCGCGCTCCGACTGTTCGGTGAGCACCGCGAGCGCTTCGTCGAGCGGCAAGCCCGCAATCAGCAAACTGGCCAGTTGACGCGTCAGGATCGCCTGTTCGCGCTGCGACAAACGCCGCCCCAACGACAACCGCTGATTGCGCTCGCCGCGCGTGCGCGACGCGGCCGGTTCCACGACGAGTGGCGTGAGTCCTTGCGAGCGCAGGTTGGTGCGCGCGCCGCGCGCGCTATCCGCATCGAGCACACCCTTTTGGGCCTTGCCCGCCGCGTCGATCGCTTCGAAACGAAATGCCGGCATGCGCTTATGCTCCGCCCGTCACGCGAATCACTTCTTCAAGGGACGTCAGCCCGGACGCGAGCCAGCGGTCCGCATCCTCGCGCAACGTGCGCATGCCTTGCTGGCGGCCGGCCGCGAGAATTTCCGCATCGGCCGCATTGCGGTGGACCAGCGCGCGGATCGTGTCGTCGATCAGCAGCAGTTCGTACACGCCACGCCGTCCCGCATAACCGGACTGCCCGCAGCGCTCGCAGCCGACCGGATGCCAGCGCACGCTGCCGTCTGCTTCGGTGCGCTCTTCGCGGCACACCGGGCAAAGCCGCCGCACGAGCCGCTGCGCCAGCACGCCGAGCAACGACGACGCCAGCAGATACGGCTCGACGCCCATGTCGGTCAAACGCGTGACCGCCGAAGCCGCGTCGTTCGTGTGCAGCGTCGCCAATACCAAGTGGCCGGTCAGCGACGCCTGCACCGCGATCTGCGCGGTTTCGAGGTCGCGGATTTCACCGATCATGATGACGTCCGGGTCCTGCCGCAGAATCGAGCGCAAAGCGCGCGCGAAGGTCATGCCGATCCGCTCGTTGACCTGCGTCTGGCCGATGCCCGAGAGGTCATATTCGATCGGGTCTTCGACCGTCATGATGTTGGTGGTCGCCGTTTCGAGCCGCGACATCGCGGCATACAGCGTCGTCGTCTTACCGGAACCGGTCGGGCCGGTCACCAGCACGATGCCGTGCGGCTTGCCGATCAGCGTATCGAATTTGCCGAGCGTGTCCGGCCCCATGCCGAGCGCTTCGAGGTTCAGGCGCGACGCGTCTTTTTCCAGCAGACGCAGCACCGCGCGTTCGCCGTGACCGGTCGGCAAAGTCGACACCCGCACGTCGACCGGACGGCCGCCGACGCGCAACGTGATGCGGCCGTCCTGCGGCAGACGCTTTTCGGCGATGTCCAGCTGCGCCATGATCTTGATCCGCGAGATCAGCGCGCCGTGCAGCGCCTTCTTCGGCCGCACCACGTCGCGCAGCGTACCGTCGACGCGGAAGCGTACCACCGACGCATTCTCGAACGGCTCGATATGAATATCCGATGCCTGTTCGCGCGCCGCTTGCGTGAGCAGCGCGTTGATCATGCGGATGATCGGCGCGTCGTCTTCGGATTCGAGCAGATCCTCGACCTCGGGGATGTCCTGCATCAAACGCGACAGGTCGACTTCGCCTTCCACTTCGCCGACAACTTGGGCGGCGCTGCCGTCGTGGCGCGCATACGCCTGGTTGATCGCCTGCGCGAGTTCGTCGGCGGCCAGACGCACGACCGACACCGCGCCGAAGTTGCGCGCGACTTCGGCGAGCGCGGCTTCGCTGGTGCGCTCGCTGATCCACACTTCGAGGCTGTCCGGGTGCTGATGCGCGACCAGAATCTGGCCGCTGCGGGCAAAGCCGTACGGCACGAGCCGTGCGGCGAGCGGCGAGGGCGCGGCGCGCTCAGAGTTGGCGGCGTCGCCTCCCTGAGCGCGATGCGCTGTTTGCGCGGGCGCCTGCGTCACGGACGCGCTCCCGGCGACATCGTGGTCGGCTGCGCGCCGCTCGCCGGATACGGAGCGACGGTGGCCGGTTGAGGCGCCATCTGCGGCACGGGCTGCTGGGCCGGTTGAGGCACCGGTTGCGGCACGGCCTGCGGCACCTGTTGCGGCGCCATCTGCTGACGGCGCATCTGGTTCAGATCGAACAGGTTCATCGCGGGCGAACCACCCTGGCTCGGGCCAAGCGGCATCGGCGGCACCACCGGATCGTCCTTGTCCCTCATCACATTGTTGTCCGAGCGATACGCGCCCTGCACGCCCTGGATATAGTCGTAGCGGTTCGCCGTGACGGCCTGCGCGGTATCGCGGTCGTTGATGATCACCGGGCGCAGGAACACCATCAGGTTGGTCTTGTCGCGCGTCTTCTGTTCGGAGCGGAACAACTGGCCGAGCCACGGGATATCGCCCAGCAGCGGCACCTTGCTGTTGCTGACCTGGTAGTTGTCCTGCATCAGGCCGCCCAGCACGATGATCTCGCCGTTATCGGCGAGCACCGTCGACTGGATCGAGCGCTTGGTGAACTCCGGGCCCGCCGGGTTGGTCGTCGCGTTGGTGGTGCCGTTCACGATCGCCGAGTCTTCCGTGTAGAGCTGCAGCTTGAGGATACCGCCGTCAGTGATTTGCGGCTTCACGTGCAGCGTCAGACCCACGTCGACACGGTCGAACGTATTGAACGCCGCGTTCGTGGCGCCGCTCGTGAGATTCGAAAAGGAACCCGTCTGGATCGGCACGTTCGTACCGACGACGATCTTCGCTTCCTCGTTGTCGAGCGTAATCAGGTTAGGCGTGGACAGCACGTTCGCGTCGGCGGTCTGCGACAGCGCCTGCAGCAACGCACCGAGTCCCTGGACGCCGAAAATGTTGTGAATCCAGCCGACGTTCAAGCCTTGCTGGAGGCCCGAAGCACCGAGCGCCGTGGCGAGTCCGCCCGTGCTGCCCGCAGCGGCAGCGGCCGCGGTCAGATTGATAATGCTGTTGCTTGAACCGGTCGACAGGTTAGTGCCGGCAAACAGCGAATTGTTCGCGATCTGCCACTGGATGCCGAGATTGCCGCTCGTGTTCGAGTTCAACTCGACGATTAGCGCCTCGATATACACCTGCGGGCGCCGCGCGTCGAGCTGGTCGATCACCGCGCGCAGATTGCGGTACACCGGCTCGGCCGCGGTGATGATCAGCGAGTTGGTGGCGGCGTCCGCCTGGATCATGCCGCCGGCCTGGTTGCTGTCGCCCTTGTCCTTGTCGCTGCCGAGCAGGTCGCTGGAACCGGCGGCGCCGCTGTTCGAACCATAGCCGCCGCTGCCGCCCATCGGCGACGACATCGAGCTGCTGTTCAGTCCACCCGACGGCAGCGGCGGCGTGCCGGACGCACCCGTCGAGCTGCCGCCCGACGAACCACCGCCGCTCTGGTTGAACGAATTCGCCTCGTTCGAGCCCGACGAGCCGCCGTCGCCGCCTTTGCCCATCATCCCGCGCAAGGTCTTCGCGAGCTTCGTCGCGTCCGCGTTGCGCAGCGCGACGACGTGCATGTTGCCGGGCATCGTGGTCGGCATGTCGAGCTGCTTCGCGAGTTCCTTCGCCGCGGCGAGACGGGCGGCGTTGGACGCGCGGATCATCAGCGAGTTGGTGCGCGGGTCGGCGGTGATGGACACCTTCAGCGTCGCGTCGGTGCTGCCGATCGCGCCGGGGTCGAGCATCTTGGTCAGCTGCGTGGCGATGTCGATCGCGTTCGCGTTCTTCAGCGGCACGACGGAGACCGACTGGCCCGCCGCCGTATCCACGCCCGCGATGATCTGCGCGATGCGCCGCACGTTGTCGGCGTAGTCGGTGACCACGATCGTATTGTTGGCCGGGTAGGCCGCCACGGTATTGTTCGGCGAGATCAGCGGACGCAGCACCGGCAGCAGGTTATTCGCCGATTCGTTCTTCAGCACGAATACTTGCGTCACCACCTGATCGCCGCGCGCGACCGGCGCATTGCCGACGTAAGTCGGCACGCCTTGCAGCTTGGCGTCGGCTTCCGGCACGACCTTCAGCACTCCGTGATCCTGCACCAGCGCAAAACCCTGCATGCGCAAAGCCGATTGCAAGGTCTTCAGCGCCTGGTCCTCAGGCACTGCATTTTCGGAGACGAGGTTCAACTGTCCCTTCACACGCGGGTCGACGATGATCGTTTTGCCGGTTGCCGCGCCGATCGCCTTGGCAACCTGGTCGATATCGGCGTTGACGAAGTTCAGTGTCACCTGTGCCTGTGCTGTCTGCGCGGTGATCAACCCAGCCACCAGCAGCGCCGTTGCAACGCGACGCAAAGCCATACAATTTCTTCTCATGGAATGTGATATCGATGCCGACAGCCATTGCTGCCGACGGTCATGCAGTGCGGACTCAGGGGCAAGTCGCCGCCCTGTCGGTTTGCGGGCCAGTCTCGCGGGCGCATGCCGCCCCAAATACCAGCCGTCCGATGTCCGAAAAAAATGAACAGTACCAGTTTTTCATGTCGGATTTGTCACAAAACAGACGGGTCTATGGGATTTCCTCTGAAGTCCGCGCAATTGTTATTAAACTGAAAGCTCAAGCGGCGTCCGGAGCGAGCCGGACGGGCGCTTCGTTTTCTGCCGGCTTATGTCGGTTAGCCAACTTGACGCGGTTCGGACTGCCGGTATGATACGAGCCGTTCGACCCACGGTTTGGCGTTTGCTGACGCGGGTTTTCCCCGATGTCCGACAAACGCCCAGCCAGCATGCCCTAGCGGCTGTCAGCGGCTGAAATTTGGCCGAATAATTGCCTTACCAACCCTTACTCTTGCGTTTTTACTTAGTCGTCTTGACCGATGAATCGACCCTTCGTGACCGTCGCCGCGGGACTTGCTCTGCTAGCAGCAGCAGGGTCTGCACGCGCCGACTGCTTCGACGAGGCGGCCAAGTATCAGAAGGTCAACCCATTGATTCTGCGCGCCATCGCATGGCAGGAATCGCATAACCGGCCGGACGCCACGCACAAGAACGCCAACGGTTCGATCGACTACGGCGTGATGCAGATCAACTCGATCCATCTGCCCACGCTCGCTCAGTACGGTATCTCGCAAGGCACGCTGATGGAGCCGTGCAAGAACGTCTATATTGCGGCATGGCATCTGCGCCGCCAGATGAACAAGTACGGCAACACATGGCAGGCGGTGGGAGCTTACCACTCCGAAACGCCGGCCCTGCGCGATAAATATGCGCAGCAGATTGTAGCAATTTTGCGCAAGTGGAACCTGATGCCGGCTGCGCGCTGAGCGGGGCGCTTGTTTGAGTGGGCTTGAGAGCCGTGTTTGGCCTGCGACTTCCAACTCGTCTATAGCTCCGTTTTGGGTTCACTCATTGGCCGAATTTCTGGCCGCTTTCCAGGCGCATTTCACGATCTGCGGGTCCGCACTCATCGGCGGTTTAGCGCGCGCGTTTGCGGTGTATTCCGGCTTCGAAGCGCGCTGCGCATATACGTTCCGATCCGGCCTCGCACGTGAGCAGCGCCCGTTTTGATGCACAATGCGGCTTCGTGCTGCCGCCGAGGCTCGAACGTCACAAGGTCGCGCAGTCATGCGGCCCAAGCCTGGCACGCCTTCCAAACCTCTTGCTTTTCCGTACCGCGATGAACCAGCCGCTATTGCCCGTCACCGTGCTCTCCGGTTTTCTGGGCGCCGGCAAGACCACGCTCCTGAACCACATCCTCGCGAATCGCCCCGGTTTGCGCGTGGCCGTGATCGTCAACGATCTGGGTGCCCTCGACATCGATGCGTCTCTCATGCGTGATGCCGCCGAGCTGTCGCCTGTTGAAGAGCAACTCGTCGAACTGTCCAACGGCTGCATCTGCTGCACGCTGCGCGACGACCTGCTGAGTGAGATCAAACGTCTTGCCGGCGAAAAGCGGTTCGATGCAATTGTCATCGAATCGAGCGGTGTCGCCGAGCCGCTGGCAATCGCCGAGACCTTCACCTTCGTCGACGATGAAGACACCTCGCTGTCCGGCGTCGCGCGGCTCGATACGATGGTGACCGTGATCGATGCGTTCAACTTCCTGCGCGATTACGGTTCGGCCGACGCGCTTGCCGAACGCGGCATCGCCGTGAACGACGAAGACGACCGCACCATCGTCGAACTGCTGATCGAGCAGGTCGAGTTCTGCGACGTGCTGGTAGTGAACAAGGCCGACCTCGTCAGCGACGATGAACTTACGCGCCTGCAACGCATCCTCACGCAGCTGAATCCGCGCGCGGTGCAAGCGGTCAGTCGGTTCGGCGACGTACCGCTCGCGCAAGTGCTGAACACTGGGCGCTTCGATTTCGACGAGGCGTCGAGCGCGCCGGGCTGGCTCGCGGCGCTCAATCATGAGCACGAGCACTGCCATCCGCATCACGGCGAAGCGGACGAATTCGGCGTCGGCAATTTTATTTACCGGGCGCGCCGGCCGTTTCATCCCGAACGGTTGTGGGCGCTGTTGCACCAGGAGTGGAAGGGCGTACTGCGCAGCAAAGGCTTCTTCTGGCTCGCCACGCGTAACGATATCGCCGGTTCGCTATCGCAAGCGGGCGGCGCTTGCCGGCACAGTCCGGCGGGGATGTGGTGGGCCGCCCAGGATCGCAGCGAATGGCCGGATGCGGAGGACGAGTTGGCCGCCGAAATCGCCGCCGACTGGTACGGCGATCCGGACGATTTGAGCATCGGCGACCGTCGCCAGGAGCTGGTGCTGATCGGCGTCGGTATCGACCCGGCCGTGTGGAACGCGAAGTTCGACGCGTGTCTGTTGAGCGACGACGAATACGCCGAGGGGCCGCAGGCATGGCAACAGTTCGCCGATCCGTTCCCCGCCTGGGACTTCGACGACGATGAGCACGACCATCACGGCCATGATCATCACCACCACCATCATGACCATGACCACGACGGACATGGCCACGGCGGCCACCGCCACGACTAACAGCGGCAGCGCTCCGTCAACGCCTTGATGAAGTCGCGATACCTGTCGCGGATCATCCATGCGCAAAACCCCCAGACGAAAAAAAACCCGCCGTTGGCGGGTGTCAACTGCCTGGCAGTAGTCTGCTTAGCGCTTGTTGACTGCGTCCTTGAACGCCTTGCCTGCCGTGAACTTGACGGTCTTGGCGGCCGGGATCTTGATGGTCTCGCCGGTCTTCGGGTTGCGACCCGTGCGCGCTGCGCGCTTGCCCGAACCAAAGCTACCGAAGCCGATCAACTGGACCGCATCGCCCTTCGACACAGACTTCTTGATCACTTCAAGCAACGTGTCCAGCGTTTCACCGGTTTGAGCCTTGCTGGCGCCCGTCTGTCCTGCGACGGCGTCGATCAGTTCCTGTTTGTTCATTAAGGTTCCTTTCTGAGTTTAGGTTGATACGAACAGCGCGAACGCGCCGATTATACGTGCGCGGGCCGTGCGGTCGAGTAGCTGCGGCGCCGGATCCCCTCCGGACCTGCAGCACCGGACAGGTGAATGTCCGTCGGCCGTGCAGCCGCTCGGTTCGCGGCGCTTGCTATGATAGCGCAGCGCAAACCCAATCAGGATAAGGGTTTCGAAGAATTAGACGGTTCTGGGGCCGATATCGCAAGGAAATCGCAATTTTGCTGCCCAAGACCCTCAACCGAGGGCTGAAACCCAGTAGGGACGGGGCTTGACGTTGGTTTTTGCCAACGTTTGGCGCGTCTTTTTCGCCGTCCGGCGAGCCGCGCGCGCTGGCGGTAACGTTCAACCCGCTCTTTCGAGCGGCAATTTCCGACGCGCATGACCGATCCGCTGATCCCCGCTGTGCTCGCTTTTCGCGACAACGGCACGCCGTTTTCACCCCTCTACGACGATATCTATCACAGTGCCGTCGGCGGTCTCGAACAGGCTCGCTACGTTTTTCTGCGCGGCAATGCGCTGCCCGAACGATGGCAAGACCGCCGCACTTTCACCGTGCTCGAAACCGGCTTCGGCATGGGTATCAACTTTCTGGTGACGTGGGCCGAGTGGCGCACCGATCCGTCGCGCTGCGAGCGGCTGCATTTCGTCTCGACCGAGAAGCATCCGTTTACGGCCGCCGATTTGCGCAGCGTCTATTCGGCCACCCTGTCCGATCCGACAATTGCGGCGCTGGCCGAAACCCTCGCGAGCGCGTGGCCGATGCTCGTGCCCGGCACGCATCGCCTCGAATTCGAAGATGGGCGCGTCGTTCTCACGCTCGTGCTGGCCGATGCGGTCGACAGCTTGCCCGCCTTGAGACTGCGCGCCGACGCGTTCTATCTCGACGGCTTCGCGCCGGCGAGGAACCCCGAACTGTGGACCCCAGCGATCTTCAAGGCGCTCGCGCGGCTGGCGGGCGAGGACGCCACGTTCGCCACCTACAGCAGCGCCGGTGACATCAAACGCGCGTTGACCCAATGCGGTTTCGAATACCGCAAGGTCGAGGGCTTCGGCTGGAAACGGGCGATGCTGGTCGGCCACTTCGCGCCGCGCTGGCGCGTGCGCCGCTATGAGCCGCCCGTGTCGCTCGCGCTCGAAGAACGGCACGCGGTGGTGATCGGCGCCGGGCTTGCCGGCTGCGCGGCGATCGAACGGCTCACCGCGCGCGGTTGGCGCGTCACGTCGCTCGAACGGCATGCGTCGGTCGCGCAGGACGCGTCGGGCAATCCGGCAGGCGTATTCCATCCGATGATCTCGCGCGACGACAGTGTGGCCTCGCGCATCACACGCGCGGGCTTTCTGTATGCGCTCAGGCGCTGGGCCGCACTCGAACGGTTCGGTCATCGGCCATTGCGTGGCGGGCAGGGCTTGCTGCAAATCGCAGCCGATGACGACGAAGCCCGCGCGATCAGCGACGCGATCGCCGCGTTCGGCTATCCGTCCGACTATGTGAGGCCCGTCTCGGCAGCCGACGCGCAAACGCTCGCCGGCACGCCACTCCCGCGTGGCGGCTGGTTCTTTCCACAAGGCGGCTGGATCGATCCGGCTTCGCTGTGCGCCGCCCAGTTCGCCGCGGCGGGCGGCCTGCTCGAACGCCGCTTCGGCGTGGAAGTCGGCCGGCTCGCACGATCCGGCGATCAGTGGACCGTGTTCGATACATCAGGTCAGGTCGTTGTGCGCGCGCCGGTGGTGATCGTCGCGAGTGCTCACGATGCGGCACGCATCGCGGGCTTGCAGCATGCGCCGACTCGCAGCATCCGTGGCCAGTTGACGTTGCTGCCGGCGGGCACGGCGCCGACGCTTGCGTTGCCGGTGATCGGCGAAGGTTATGCGCTGCCGCTTGCAAACGGCGTCACGCTAGCTGGCGCCACCTATGAACTCGACGACCCCGACACGTCGCTTCGCGCGGACGGTCATCTGGAAAACATCGAGCGCGTCGCGCAGATGCTGCCGGCGTTTTCAAGCGTAGTGGATCCGGCGCGCTCGACGGAACTCGCTGGACGCGTCGCGTTCCGCTGTGTCACGAGCGACCGCATGCCGATGATCGGCCAACTCGCCGACGAAGCCCAGGCGGCGCACGACGCACAGCGTCTGCGCGGCGCGTGGCCCCTCGACTTGCCGCGCGCCGAGGGCTTGTACGGCGCGTTCGCGTATGGGTCACGCGGACTGGTGTGGGCCGCTCTCGGCGCCGAGTTGATCGCGTCGCAGATAGAAGGCGAGCCGTGGCCCCTCGAACGCGATCTCGCCGAAGACATCGATCCTGCGCGTTTCCTGCTGCGTGCGTTGCGGCAAGGAACTGTAAGTTAACGCAGGCGTTAACCGGTATACGCGGCGACGCGGTTATCCACCGAAACTTGTGGATAACCGCGCGGTTAACCGGCGCAAGTCGTGTGGAACCGTTGTGGACGTAAACGGGGTAACTTTGTCGCCGCCGAAAATCGCCAAAAGTTGCCCCCGTATACGCGCCGCTCCCGCACATGCTGTGCATCCGGTTATGCCGTCGGCAAGCCGATGATTCGTTTCGGTAAACAGCAGTTATCCACAGAAACCGAGGCACCTTGTTAACTGTTACTACGTATACATACAGTAAACCTGTAAACAGCAAAGCCGAGGCGGACGTCGTGCTCATCGGCTTGCCCGAACCTCTTCGGAATCGGCGCAAATCTTTTGCGGCAATGTCCCGAAAAGCACACATGCAGCGGTCAATCTGCTCCTTCGCCGCGATCGGATCCAAGGATAAAAAGGTCGCTTTTTCCTCACGTGCGGAAGATAACGTACGTTTTTACCGTTTTGCCTGCATGATGGTCTCTTTTCGGTCAAGGCTGAAAAAGCTATGGCACAATCGCCGTTCTTTTCCGCGTCGTGCACCGCTAGCGGCGGTGCACATAGCAACGGAACGGCGCCGGTCAATGAGAATCTGATTCAAAGTCGACGGCGTTCTTTCGCCGTGTCAGTTGCTACAACCGCATCCTCGAATGTGCCGGGTTCCACGCGGCTGCGGTGCATTCAGATCATCCGATCACAAAAAACTCGCAACGCAGACCACGCGAAGCGACTGCGACAGTGAGCGTCCGACACGCCCACTTGCTCGCCGGTGTTTGCGCCAGCTCGTATCGTCTGCCGTTGCTGCAAAGGAGAATCCATCACGATGAATTCGGCGTTTTCATTTTTTCCAGCCTGGCCGCTCGCACCCGACGCCATCTTTTGGGCTGGTCTCGCGTTGCTCGCCGCCGGTCTATGCGGCGAACTGTGCTATCGCGCATGGCGTTTGCCACGTATTTCCGGGTATGCGGTCATTGGTCTGATTGCCGGCGCGGCCGGCTTCGGCGTGATCGATGCGGATTCCGCGAACGCCGCGCGGCCCTTGCTCGATGTCGCGCTCGGTTTACTCTTATTCGAACTCGGCAGCCGGCTCGATTTGCGCTGGATTCGCCGCAATCCGTGGCTGATCCTGTCAAGCGTGGCCGAAGCCACGCTGACTTTCGCGTTCGTGCTGCCTGTGTTGCTGTTCCTGCACGTGCCGCTGATGGTGGCCACGGTGCTCGCCGCGATTGCGATGGCGACTTCGCCCGCAATGGTGATTCAGCTCAAAACAGAATTGCGCGCGGAAGGCCAGGTGACTCAGCGTCTGCTGACCTTGACCGCGCTGAACAGCATGTATGCGGTGGTGATCGAAAAGCTGGTGTCGAGCTGGTTGCATCAGGAGGTCTACGGCAACGTTTTCGCGACCATTCTGCAACCGCTTTATCTGCTGATCGGCTCGCTCGTGCTCGCGTATCTGCTCGCGCGCACCTGCACGTTCTTTTATCGCCGTCTCAACATGCAGGACGAACATTCGTTTGTCGCGTTGTTCGGCCTCGTGCTGTTGGCGATCGCGGTCGCGCATCTGTTCAAGCTGTCGACCATTCTCGCGTTGCTGGCCGCAGGCATCATCGTGAAGAATCATGAGGCGCGTCCGCAACTGTGGCCGCAGCATTTCGGCACGGCCGGCTGGTTGCTGACCGTGATTCTGTTCGTGCTGACGCTGACTTCGTTCGAGTGGAAACACATCGCGCTCGGCGGAGTCGCGGCGCTGGGTCTGATCGTTGCGCGTCTGGTGGCGAAACTGGTCGGCGTGATGGCGTTCGCCAAGCCGAGCGGCCTGAACTGGAAGCAGGGGATGGCGCTCGGTTTGTCGTTATCGCCGATGTCGGCGCTCGCTTATCTGCTGGTCGACGACACCTACAATATGTATCCGAATTTCGACCCGCAATTGCGGGCTATCGTGATGTGTTCAATTTTCGTGCTGCAGATTCTCGGGCCGTGGCTCGTCTATCGCAGCCTCGCGCTGGTGGCCGAGCGGCGCGAAGAGTAAGCGGTCAGCGCACGCCGCTTGCTCCAGGTGCGCCACGCTTCATTCAGTTCATCCGATTCAAAAAACGGCCGGGCATGTGACAACTGCCCTGCCGACCTGACTCAGGGGACGTTATGTCACTCGAACCCTTCATCGATTCGAAACCGTTCACGTTCGGCGTCGAACTCGAGATGCAGATCGTCAATACGCACGATTATGATCTGACCAAAGCCGGTACGGATCTGCTGCGTCTCATCAAGGACGAAAAGATTCCGGGCAACATCACGCCGGAAATCACCGAAAGCATGATCGAACTGTCGACCGACATTTGCACGACACACGAGCAGGCCGTCACCGACTTGCGCAAGATTCGCGATACGCTGGTGTCGGCCGCCGATCATCTGAATGTCGGCTTGTGCGGCGGCGGCACGCACGCATTCCAGCAATGGAGCGAGCGGCAGATCGTCGATACGCCGCGCTTCCAGTATATTTCCGAGTTATACGGCTATCTTGCGAAGCAGTTCACGGTGTTCGGCCAGCACGTGCACATCGGTTGCCCGGATCCGGACAGCGCGCTCTATCTGCTGCATTCGATGTCGCGCTTCATTCCGCATTTCATCGCGTTGTCCGCTTCGTCGCCGTTCGTGCAGGGTGTCGATACCGGTTTTCACTCGGCACGACTGAATTCCGTGTTCGCGTTTCCGTTGTCGGGCCGCGCGCCGTTCGTGCTGACGTGGGACAGCTTCGAGGAATACTTCTCGAAGATGGTCCAGACCGGCGTGGTCAACAGCATGAAGGACTTTTACTGGGACATCCGCCCCAAGCCGGGTTTCGGCACGATCGAAGTTCGCGTGATGGACACGCCGTTTTCCGTGGACCGCGCCGCGGCGATTGCGTGCTACATCCAGACGCTGGCCCGGCACCTGTTGCTGGACAAACCGATCACGCCCAAGGAAGACGATTATCTGGTCTACACGTTCAACCGCTTCGAAGCATGCCGATTCGGTCTGGCCGGCACCTGCATCAATCCGCAAACGGGCGAACGCAAGACGATTTCCGAGGACATCCTCGAAACGCTCCAACTGATCGCACCGCATGCCGAGGCGCTGGGTTCGGGCAATGCACTCGCCGAAATCGGCGCGATTGCTCGTGGGCAGATGAACGATGCGACATGGCTGCGCAGTGTTTTCGCGCAGGAAAAGTCCTTGCACGAAGCTGTACGGCAGCAGTGTCTGCAATGGCGAGCCTAGCCGTGGGCGGCGTTGCATAGGTCAAATTCGAGGGAACCCGCTCCGAGCGGGTTTTTTTTCGTAATGAAATTTTCCAGGTCGCGGGCCTTCAGGTTTTCCTAAACTTTACGTATACAAACGTAGTAGTCGTTAACAAGCATTGCATCAGCCTGTGGACAACTGAATAATTCCCTGCAAAGTCAACACGCTGCGTAAACTATGACCAGACTGGCTCGCGGTGCGTCGGAACCCGTAAACGAGGCTAGGTTCGAGACCGCCCGGCACGGCTTGAATGCTTATCAAGAATCGCTGCACACGCTGTCCACCTGTTTTCCTGAGGTTATCCACAGAGTGTGTTGGATAAGTTAGCTGTACGATTTGCCGCTCTCGCATAGAATGTCGTTTTCGCCGACTTGGGCTTGCAAGGCGGTAAATTTTTGAGATAGTAGAAACGGTTTCGTCCGCGGTTGGGCGAAGCTACCCCACACAGGCTACGGGCGACGTCGGCAAGCAGGTCACCGGCATCGCGCGAACGCTGTTAATAAACGAATCGAAGACTATGAGCGAAGGCGTATACGGAGAACAGGCAACGGGGCGAGTGACCCACAGCCTATTGCGATTGAGCACGGCGATGCGAAGCCAGGCCTGGGAATGGGCTGAAGGCGCAGGCCTCACGCCGACTCAGGGCGAAATCCTGGTCTTGTTGATGCAACGCAAGGGGCCAATGCGCCTCGGCGAAATTGCTCGTGAAACGGCCTTGACCGCCGCGACCACCAGCGACGCGGTCAGCACGCTCGAAAGCAAAGGCCTGGTCGAAAAGCGCCGTGCGCTGGACGACGGCCGTGCCCTTGCGGTCCGCCTGACGGCGCGTGGCCGCACGGCTGCGAAGCGCGCCGCGCAATGGCCGGACTTCCTGGCCAAGGCAGTCGGCACGTTGCGTGACGAGGAGCAGGCCGTCTTCTATCGCACGTTGCTCAAGACCGTGCATCAGCTCGAAGCACAAGGCAACATTCCGCCGCACCGCATGTGCCTGAGCTGCACGCACTTCGAGCCGAGCAAGAATCCGAAGAAGACACCGCATCACTGCGCGTTGCTCGACATGAACATGTCGGACACGGATCTGCGTCTCGATTGCTCGGTGCACGAAACCGCCGACGTCGCCACCCAGAAGAAGACCTGGAAGATCTTCGCCCAGTAAGGCGGCTTCTTTCGGGACAATCCGCTACACTGCCCGAGCCGGCTTCGGCGGGCAGCATAGGGCGCCGCCGGCGAATTGGCTGGCGCTGCGTAGCGGCAAGTCTTTAGTCAACCTGAAGGTGGGGCAGGGCGATGAATCGCGAAGTACTGGCCATTCGTCATGTGCACTTCGAGGATCTGGGCAGTCTCGAGTTGGTGCTCGGCGAGCGCGGGTGCCCGGTCCGTTATCTCGATGTGGGCTTCGCCCGTGTCAATGCGCCGAACCCGCTCGCCGCATCGCTGATGGTGGTGCTTGGCGGACCGATCAGCGCAACCGACGACGCGCTTTACCCAACTCTCGTGCCACTGCTGTCGCTGATCGAGAAACGCGTCGCAGCGGGTTTGCCGACGCTCGGCATCTGCCTTGGTGCGCAATTGATCGCGCGTGCACTCGGCGCGCGGGTCTATCCATCAGGCCATACCGAAATCGGTTGGACACGGCTCACCTTGACCGATGCCGGCCGCGCTTCGCCGCTGCGTCATCTCGACGGCGCGCACACGTCGATGATGCATTGGCACGGCGACACCTTCGATCTGCCCGACAACGCGACGCGCCTTGCGTCGACGCCGGCCTGCGAGAACCAGGCGTTCGCTTGGGGCAACCATGTGCTGGGTTTGCAATGTCATCCGGAGATTCGCACCGATCGGTTCGAACCCTGGCTGATTGGAAATGCGGGCGAGCTTGCCATGCATGGTGTCGACGCGCGCCGGTTGCGTGCCGAGACCGCGCAATTCGGTCCCGCACTCGAAGCCGCCGCGCGCCGGATGTTCGGCGAATGGCTCGATCAAGTCGAGGCCCGCTGCTGACCCGGGTTTCATGCAGTAAACCGCCCGCGGTGCTATGCTCGATCGCTCTCGGGCTTCTACTGGGCGTAATCCATGAGCGCGCTTTTTTCTCCGCTCACGCTGCGTAGCGTGACGCTTCCCAATCGTATCGTCGTGTCCCCGATGTGCCAGTACTCTGCCGACCGTGGCGAGGCGACGGCGTGGCACATGATCCACCTCGGCAGTCTTGGGCTGTCGGGCGCCGGCATGTTGTTCATCGAGGCAACGTCGGTCGAGCCGGATGGCCGCATCACGCCGGGTGATCTCGGCCTGTGGGACGACGTCACCGAAGCCGCGCTCGTGCCGGTGCTGGCCGCGATCCGCAAACATTCGCATATCAATGTAACGATGCAGTTGGCGCACGCAGGGCGCAAGGCGTCGAGCCATGCGCCGTGGGAAGGCGGCCAACTGATTCCCGTGTCGCAAGGCGGCTGGCTGCCGCACGCGCCGTCGGCGTTGCCGCACAAGGCCGGCGAAGAGCCGCCTCTCGCGCTCGATATGACTGGACTGAACCGCATTCGCGAAGCGTTCGCAGCGTCGGCGCGGCGCGCGGCGCGCCTCGGCATCGACGCATTGGAAGTGCATGCGGCGCATGGTTATCTGCTGCATCAATTCCTCTCGCCAATCGCCAATCAACGCGACGACGACTACGGCGGTTCGCTCGAAAACCGCATGCGCTTTCCGCTCGAGATCTTCGACATCGTGCGCGCCGCATTCCCCGCCGACAAACCGGTCGGCGTGCGGGTCTCCGCGACCGACTGGGTCGAAGGCGGCTGGGCGCTCGACGACACCATCGCCTTCGCGCACGAATTGCAGAAGCGCGGTTGCGACTGGATCGACGTCTCGTCGGGTGGCGTGTCGCCGCTACAAAAGATTCCGCTGGAGCCGGGCTATCAGATTCCGTTCGCGAAGGCGGTCAAGCACGCCACGGGTCTCACGACCATCGGCGTCGGCCTGATTACCGACCCGCTGCACGCCGAGCAACTGATCGAAGCGGGCGACGCCGATCTGATCGCGCTGGCGCGCGCGTTGCTGTACAACCCGCGTTGGCCGTGGCATGCAGCGGCGCAACTGGGCGCTACGGTCGAAGCGCCGCCGCAGTATTGGCGTTCGCAACCGCGCGATCAGAAGGCGCTGTTCGGCGATATTTCGTTCGGACAACGGTAAAGCCAGTCACGCGCGTTGCGCAACGTGTCTTTTTGACGGTTGAACGAAGCCGTCTTGAACGTGTAGGATGCCGGATGTGGCGCGTGAGCGTCGCAAGTCGACGCGGCGCTCGCAGGGCGCCGCGTTTGCTATCCGCTTCAGAAAAAGCAGCGCGTCAGACGCGGGCATCTCAGGCGGCTGCCGGACTTCATCCCCAGTTCTTCACAAGGATTCATTCAATGAGTTCACGCAGGATCGCCGTGCGTCGTTCGGGTGTGCACGGCAAAGGCGTGTTTGCCCTCGAACCGATTGCGGCCGGCGAGCGGCTAATCGAATACAAGGGCGAACGGATCTCCTGGAAAGAAGCATTGCGCCGTCATCCGCACAATCCGGCCGAACCGAATCACACGTTTTATTTCGCGCTCGACAGCGGCAAGGTGATCGACGGCAAAGTGAACGGCAATAGCGCGCGCTGGATCAATCATTCGTGCGCGCCGAACTGCGAAGCGGAAGAAATTGACGGTCACGTGTACGTGCACGCGCTGCGCGACATTGCGGAAGGCGAAGAGATCTTTTACGACTACGGCCTCGTGATCGACGCGCGTCAGACCAAGAAGCTCAAGAAGGAATACGAATGCCGCTGCGGCGCGCGCAAGTGCCGCGGCACGATGCTGGCGCCGCCGGAGAAAGAGAAGGGCGCGAGCAAATCCGCAAAGGCGGCAAAGAAGGCAAAGAAGAAATGAAACACGGGCTGCGCGAGTTGCTCACATCAGTGAACTCGTTGCAGCCCGTTGAGTAGCTAGACGGTCACATACCCACCGGCGCCGAGTGCGCCGATTTTTTTGCCGGCCGGGACGGTTCGGCAGTCGGCGTGTTGCTCCGAACATCGATCGGCACGAGCGGAATGCGTACGATGAAACGTGCGCCGCCTTCCGGCGCATCTTCGTAATGCACGCTGCCGCGATGCAGGACCATGATGTCGTGGACGATCGCGAGACCGAGACCGGCGCCGCTATCCACGCCTGCTTCGCTCTGGCCGTCACCGCGGAAGAAGCGCTTGAACAGGTCCGTTTGCTGCGCGCGCGGCACGCCGGGCCCATTGTCTTCGACCACGATCTCGGCCATGCGCAGTTCGTCGATCACCGTTTGCGAAACCGTCACGGTGATGCGGCCGCCATCGAGACGAGAAGGCGGCACGTACTTCAGCGCGTTATCCAGCAGATTGGCGATCACTTCGTGCAGCAGCACCGGATTGCCACGCGCGATCAACGGATGATCGTTGGTTGGGTCGTCGAGGCGCTGGAAGCCGAGGTCGACGTGGAACGTCAACGCGCGCGGTACCCACTCTGCGCCGGTATCGAACGCGAGCGCAGACATGTCCACGTTGACGAAGCGGGCCGCCTGTTCGCCCGGCTCCGCGCGCGCCAGCGACAGCAGTTGATTCGACAGCCGCACGGCGCGGTCGGCCGCGGCGCGCAGTTCCCGCACGGCGCTGAGCGTTTGCTGCGGATCGCGCGCGACGGCCGCCTGCTCCGCGTGCAACTTCACAGCGGTCAGCGGCGTGCGCAACTGATGCGCGGCGTCGGCGATGAACTTGCGCTGCCCGTCGAGCGCGGTTTTCAGGCGACCGAGCAACGCGTTCAGCGCGCCCGTCAGCGGACGGATTTCCACCGGCACATAAGTTTCGTCCACTGGTTCGAGCGACGTGTGGGTCTGCCGGTTAAGCGAATCCGCGAGATCGGTCAGCGGATTGAGCTGCTGATTGACGACGCGCCACACGATCACCCAACCCGCGAGCAGCAGCAAGAGCAGCGGCATCATGATCGCGACCAGAAACTCGGCGGCGATGCGAAAGCGGTGATGTACCGGCTGACCCACTTCGACGACGATCGGATTGCCGGTCGGCTGATCGACGCGCACCTGCGCGACGCGCACCGTCACGCCTTCATGCTGCGTCTCAAACACGTACGCGTAGTGCATGCGGCGCACGCTGGTGCCTTGCAGCGGCAGGTTGTGGTCGCCGGCGATTTCGATCTCGCCGTTGCTGATCCGGTAGACGAGCTGTTCGACTGGATCGGAGAACATGGCCTGAGCGAGCGGAGGCACGGTGATCGGCGCATCCGGGCCGGCAATCTGGATCTGTTTGGAGATCGCCGTGGCGAGGTCGGCGAGCGAGCGGTCGACGACATGCTGCGTGTACTGCCACGCCAGCCAGTAAGCGATCAGGCCGCTCATCAGAGCGAGCAGCGAAAGGGGTGCAGCGAGGCGCCGCAGCAGCGTGCGGCGCAGACTATTGGCGGCCGGCTGGGGCATGATCGAACGCGCGGGAAAAAGGCAACGGCGCAAGGCGCCGTGAAATTCGCCGGATGCCGGCGAACTGCGCATCGAGTGCGCGGCGCCGGCCCGGCGCCGTCAGGCCGCGATGAAGTTCGCGGCCTTCACGACGATTATGCGGCTTGCCGGATTTCCTGCAACAGGTAACCAAAGCCGCGCACCGTGACAATTTCGACACGGCAGTTTTCCAGCTTTTTACGGACCCGGTGCACGTAGACTTCGATCGCGGTGTCGCCGAGATCGCCGCCGAAATGCGTCAGGTGGTCTTGCAGTTGCGCTTTGCTGACCACGCGGCCGTGACGCAGCAACAGCATTTCGAGCACCGCGAATTCACGCGGCGACAGTTCGAGCGGCTTGTCGTCGTTGAAGATGCGGCGATCGACGCCCGACAGACGCACGCCGCCGAGCGACACTTCCGGACGCGGCATGTCGCCGTGCGGACCGCTGCGGCGCATCACTGCGCGGATGCGCGCTTCGAGCTCGGCCGGTTCGAACGGCTTCAGCATGTAGTCGTCGGCGCCGGAATTCAGGCCCTGGACGCGGTCGTTCAATTCGTCGCGCGCGGTGAGAATGATCACCGGCGTGTGGCGATTGCTTTGACGGAAGCGCGAGAGCAGCGTCATGCCGTCGATCCCGGGCAGACCCAGGTCAAGAATCACCAGCTCGTGACGGTTCTGCGTAAGGGCCTGTTCGGCGAAAATGCCGTCGTGGACCATGTCGACGGTGAAGCCGGCTTGTTCGAGACTGCTTTGGATGCCGCGTGCGATGGGGCGGTCATCTTCGATCAGAAGGAGTCGCATGGATTTCACTCAAGTACAATGGGTTTAGGCGTTTGGGCAAGCGGTTCGCCGGGGCGTCTGCTGCACACACAGCGCGGGGCATGGCCGTGCCGGACGGCGGGAACGTGCCACGAAGCAGCCACCGAGCCGCCTTGAAGCGCCCTCCGAGCGATCACGAAGTCATGTCCGATATATCCATTCACGAACTGGAAGCCGCGATCAACTTCTGGCGCGCCCGCTCACCTTCGAGCGGCGACGAACTCGTTCTGTGCAAGGAAGCAAGCGCGCTCTCCATGCCGTATGCGCTGCTGATTGTACAGCGTCAGCAAATGCTATCACTGGATCGTTTGGACGGGTTCGCGAGGCAAGCGTGGGAAGCTTACGTACGCCTTAATAATAGCCTGTAGAATTGAAGGTTTGAGCGGACGTTTACCTGCATTGTCCTTTCAGGGTCGGGCAATTGTGCAGCGCGCATGAGATAAACGCGTGCGAAACGCGGTGGATTTTTTGTATTACGCTGTAATACTGTCGATGAACGAGGCCAGTCTGATGTCGCGCTCGGTTACGCCGTCGGCCTCGTGCGTGGACAGCGTGATCTCCACCTTGTCGTACACATTGAACCATTCGGGGTGGTGATCCATTTCCTGCGCCTTGATCGCCACGCGCGTCATGAAGCCGAATGCTTCGTTGAAGTCGGCGAACTGGAACTTGCGCTGGATCGCGTCGCGGTCCGTTGCGGCTTGCCAGCCGTTCAGTTGGGCGACCAGTTTCGCGCGCTCTTCGGAAGTCAGTTTCTGAATCATTGGGTTACCTCGTCGATCGATACGGGCGTGCCGGTGGCGTGCGCCTTCATTATTTTTTCACGGATGACGCGAGCCTGCTGCCGGGGCTGCCGCGCGACCGTGGTCGGCGTTTTCGTCCTCAGACGTCGCCGTCGGTTTGCCAGCCTTCCCGCGAACCGCGCGTGATGACGCAGTCGCTTTCGAACAGGTCGCCAGCCATCAAAGCGGGTTCGGCGGCAAGCCGCGTCAGCAGCGGCGCGAAATCGGTCTGCGCGACGCTGAACAACTGCGCGAAGTCGTCGATCACGAAGTAGGTTTTCTGGAATGTGTCGATCCGGTACCGCGTGCGCATCACGCGTTCGAGGTCGAAGCCGAGCCGGTTCGGCGCCGCGCTTTGCTGGCTGTACAGCGTTTCGCCCTTGCTCGACACGATGCCCGCGCCGTAGATCTTCACGCCGTTCGGACTCGCGTCGTCGCGGATCAGGCCGAACTCCACTGTGTACCAATAAAGCCGCGCGAGCAGCGGCAGCGGGCCCGCGGGGCGGGGGGGGGGCGCGGCGCGGCCGGGCCCCGGCATATTATATGGGGCAAACC